>CAZPIM010000082.1:0-11969 GCA_964586385.1 uncultured Anaerolineaceae bacterium | reverse complement strand
TGTTTTGGGATTTCTTTTTCCAGAATATTTTTCAAAAATCGCATTGTTATCCGGATATTTACCAAAGAATTTCCCGACTTCGGTAAACAATGGCATTAATACTATCCAATTTTTTATTTCACACGGTACAGAAGATGCGATAGTAAATTTCTCAAAAGCAATAGAAATGGAAGGATTATTAAGAGGTTCAGGAGCAGAAGTAGAACTCTGTACATCAAAAGTTGCACATAAAGTAAGTTCTGATTGTCTTCGTGATCTGAGATTATTCTTAAGCGATTAACGATATGTAAAAATTGAAAATAGCCCTAATAAAATACCAATTACCCCCAGGACTACAATAATTAACCCAACCGGAATACCACCCGGCAATTGGTTTTGATTATAAACTTCAAAAGTGGGAATAACAATTGGAGCAGCCTCGGTGAAAGTTGGTAATCTTGTTGGTTGAACCGTGATTACAAATTGAGCAGCTAAAGTTGGGTCGATAGTTGAAGTGTATTGTGGTGTCGGGCTAGGTGGTGGTTCGAGAACTGGAAGCGGACCCGGATCAGTTACGTAAATGGCAAATACCCAACCTTTTCCGCCGGCAACACCAGGATATGATATTTGAATCCATTCACCACCGGGTGATATACCAACAGCTTCAACCGTTTGACCAACTAATAAAACACCTATTTTGGAATAAAGAACATTAGGTCCAGATCGTACATTTATGGAGTTTTCGTTTTGACCAGGACGCACTGTAATTAATGGTCCTGTCGCTGTTCCGGTTACAGTTGGGATCGATATTGTTGGAATTTGAGAATCAGGATACGCCTGAACAGAATTTGTCGAACAATAAACAATAAAAATAAATAAAAACAAAAAGCCAAAAAATCCCAGGTAGTGACGGATTTTCATAAATCTCCTAACATGAATTTCAAAAAAAGAATATTACTGATTATAATATATAGTTATGGTCCAAAAAACATATTATGGCGATTTTACACCTGAAGATTTCACGCGTTCTATTATTGCACAATTTCATCGTGGAAATTTACGCGTGCAACAAATTGGAGATGGTGAACGTGTTGTAGTCCAAGTTGCCTCAAAGGAGATTTCAAATTCCGGAGGAAAGACAGCTATCGGAATTTCGTTGCAAAAAGTCGAAGATGGAGTCATGGTTCAAGTTGGAAAACAAGCCTGGTTCAGCATTGCTGCCAGTTTGGGTCTGTCTGCTATTTCAGTCTTAAGGAACCCTCTAAACCTCTTTGGCAGAATCGATGATATCGCGCAAGATATTGAAAATCTTCAGCTAAGAGACGAAATTTGGGGTGTCATTGATAGTACTGCCAGGAATTTAGGTGCAGGCTTTGAATTATCCGAAAGGCTTCGCCGATATGTATGCAATTATTGTGAAACTCCTAATCCAATGGGAGAATCGAATTGTATTGCTTGTGGCGCACCGTTAGGATCCATTCAGCCAATGACTTGTAAAAATTGTGGATATGTGATTACTGAGAGCGAATCATATTGCCCTAATTGTAAAAAACCGATTTATTGATTCAATCTATGTTTCTCCACTTTCGATTATTTCCCTGAATAAATTGATCCGCTCCAATCGGCCCCCAGGTTCCTGACTCGTAAACAGGAAGATATTTAGCTTGATCAGTTTTCCAGCCGTCAACAATGCGATCCGTGAATGTCCATTGAGTAATTACCTCATCTGATCTTGTAAACAATGTAGCGTCACCATATAACGCATCCTGGATAAGACGAACATAGGCTTCAGGGGTTTTTTGATTAAAGGAGGATTTGTAATTGAATTCCATTTCTACAGGAGCAATCTGATTAACTGGCCCTGGTAATTTAGCGCCAAAAGTCAATTTAATTCCTTCATCTGGCTGTAAGCGTAAAACTAAAACATTTGGCGCATCTCCAGCCATATTTTGCCAGTCAAAAAGTGGTAATGGAACCTGTTTAAATTGAATTGCAATTTCTGTCATTCGTTTTGGTAAGCGTTTACCTGATCTTAAGAAAAAGGGTACGCCAGACCAACGCCAATTATCAACAAAAACCCTAGTCGCAAGAAAAGTCTCCGTAGTTGAATTTGGTGCAACACCATCTTCATCCTTGTATCCCCGAACTCGCTCATTGGAAATATATCCCGAAGCGTATTGCGCTCTAAATGTATGTTTTGTTACATCATTCTTCTCTAAAGGACGTAAAGCTCTCAATACCTTTACTTTTTCATCTCGAACACAATCAGCAGAAAAAGCGACTGGCGCTTCCATAGCAGTTAACGCCAGTAATTGCATCATGTGATTTTGAAACATATCACGAATTACTCCGGTTGATTCGTAATATCCCGCCCTGGTGCCAACTCCAACAGTTTCAGATACTGTAATTTGAACATGATCGACGTATTGACGATTCCATAATGGTTCAAAGATTCCGTTTGCGAAACGCAAGACAAGTATATTTTGCACGGTTTCTTTACCCAGATAGTGGTCAATACGATAAATCTGGTTTTCTTTAAATACTTTATGGACTAATTCTTCTAATGCTTTCGCTGTTGCCAAATCACTTCCATACGGTTTTTCAATTACAATCCTGGTCCAGCCACTTTTTATGTCGTTTAATCCGGCAACACCAATTTTTTCTATAATTGTGTCATATGCATCAGGTGGAGTGGCTAAATAATATAGAACATTATTAATTTTCTTTTCTTTGAAAATTTGCGACAATTCAATATATCCATTTTCTTGATCAAAATCCGATTTTAGATATTTAATATTAGGAAATAATTCTTCAAATTTTTTTCGATCTAACTCTAATCCGGATTCTGAAATTGCCTTATAAAACACATCACGCAACGACTGATCATCCCATTCTCTTCGAGCAAACCCGATCACCCATAGATTTTTTGGTATACGGTTATTCAGGATTAATTCATAAATTGCAGGAACGAGTTTTCGACGGGTTAAATCACCAGTAACCCCAAAAATCACAATTGCAGTTTTCTCAAGATTGTTTTGATTTGTCATTGATTTTTCACATTTCTCATAGTTAGTTTGTTAAATGGATAATAACCTAATTTCCAGAAAAGTTAAACTTTTTCATATACAATAATATTGAAAAATGGTTATAAGAATAGACTTTTGAATGGAGATATTTTGGCAGAACATCAATTGGACATTTTTACAGGTTCCTGTTTTCCAGATTTAGCAATTGAAATTGCGTCCTTTCTGGGTTTAGAAGTAGGAAATTCGACAACAACATTTCTGCCAGATTCTGAAATCCATGTCATGCTGGATAAAGTTGTTCGCGGACATGATATCTTTTTTATACAATCAATGACACGCCCAGTTAATGAAGCCATAATGGAGCTATTACTTTATATTGATGCATTTCGACGTGCAAGTGCCAATAAAATAAATGTCATGTTGCCCTATTATCCTTATGCCCGACAGGAAAGGATGTCTAAAGGCAGAGAATCTATAAGCGCCAGGGTCATTGCAGATTTGATTGAAAAAATGGGAGCTACTCGAATTTCATTCATCGATATACATAACCCGGCAATTCAAGGCTTTTTTACGATTCCAGTTGACCCAATAAGCGCGGTCCCTACTTTATGTAATCATCTCAATCAATTCGATTTATCAGATTCAGTGATTGTCAGTCCGGATGTTGGTCGAGCATCACTGGCAGGAAAGTATGCTGAAAGATTAAACCTCCCATTAACCATCATGCATAAAAGACGACAATCATTTAATGAAGTAAAAACCACCCACGTGATAGGTGAGATATCTAACAAACGGCCAATTGTAATAGATGATATGATTGCCAGTGGAAGTATTGTTTCACAAATTGAAAACCTCTACAAGCTAGGTGCTACCGAAAAAACATGGCTGGTTATAACACATCCCATTCTGCTTCCGAAGGCAATTCAAACAATCATAAATGATGAGAGAATTGAAAAAGTGATTGTTACAAACACATTACCTCTATCCACTTTAGCAAAACAATGCAATAAAATTGAACAGATTTCGATAGCCCCATTACTAGCTGAAATCATCAAGCGAATCCATCTTGATGAAAGCATTTCGAACCAATTAGTTCTTTCATAAACTTTTAGTTCCAAACTATTCGCATTTTTTTCAAGGAGAATCAGATTATGGTCAAAATCTTTGCAGATACTTCTTCAAGCATTCCTGTAAAATTAGCATTCGATTTAGGTATTGAATATTTACCTCAAATTATTGTTTTTGGAGAAAAGACTTACAGGGATGATGTGGAAATGGATTCCAAATCCTTTCTGGAAAAACTCAAATCCTCCTCAACACTACCAAAAACATCAGCCCCACCTCCTGTCTTATACCAACCTTTAATTGAAAAACATTTAAAGAATGGTGATGAAATTCTCATATTAACTCCTTCCGCACAGGTGAGTGGTACCTTCCGAAGTGCTGAAATTGCATCACAAGAATTTCCGGATGCTAAAATAACAATTTTAGACACAATGAACATAGGTGCTAGTTTTGCATCACTCGTTTTAACAGCCAATGATATGGCTAAAAATGGTTCAACGATTGAAGAGATACTCCTAAAGATAAAAAATTTAATTGATCATGAAAGAAATTTATTTGTTGTTGATACATTAGAATATTTATATAAAGGTGGTAGGATCGGTGGTGCAAAAATGCTTTTTGGGAGTTTGCTCCAGGTTAAACCATTGTTAGCTTTGAAAAAAGGAAAGGTAGAACCGGTAGAAAGCCAACGGACAAAAAAGAAAGCAATCGCCCGATTAATAGAAATTGTGAGTGAAGAATGTCCACATGAAGAATCGTGTATGCTGAGTGTTCAGCATGGAGATTCAAGATATGAAGCTGACCTTCTTTCAGAAGAATTTAAGAGAATATTTGGGTTCAAAGACATACCAATTTACGATTTGCCACCAGCATTTTTGGTACATTCTGGACCTGGCGTGATTGGAGTAAGTTACTTTATAAATTAATTTTTCTTAATTCATCAAAAAATCAAAAAGAGAGCCATTTTGTCAATGACTCTCTTTTCTATTCAATAAATTTATATGTTTATTTTTTTATTAGTGATTCAATAGGCTTCTTACTTTGTAGAAAAGCCCAAGTGATGATAGCAAATAAAACTACTACTATTATCCAGCCTATTACTCCTAAATCCTGATATTTAACAATCACAGGGGCAGCCAGCAGACTTACCAGGTTAACCACTTTAATCATCGGGTTTAATGCCGGGCCAGCGGTGTCTTTTAATGGATCACCAACAGTGTCGCCAACAACACCAGATTTATGTCGCTCAGATCCTTTCCCAGTGTTTGCGGCTAGATCTCTCGGTTCATCTTCAATTGATTTTTTAGCATTATCCCAGGCACCACCCGTATTCGACATAAAAACTGCTAATAATTGGCCACTAAGGATGACACCGGCTAGGAAACCGCCAAGAGCTTCCACCTGTAAAACCATACCCACGATTAATGGAATAATGATCGCCAATAATGCTATCGGTACCAATTCCTTTTGCGCAGAACGTGTCGATATACCTACTACTTGCGCATAATCCGGTTTCACTGTGCCTTCTAAAATACCTGGGATGCGGAATTGTTTTCTAACTTCATCAACAACCTGACTCGCAGCACGACTTACAGCACGAATATTTAATGAACTAAATAACCATGGCATCGCACCACCGAGCAAAAGCCCGATAAATACACGCGTATCGGAAATGCGGATCGAATCAAGGACTTCCATACCCAATTGTGCTTGAACTCTGGAAATATCAGTAATGAAAGAGGCAAAAAGACTTACCGCAGCGATAACGGCTGACGCAATCGCCACACCTTTCGTAATTGCCTTTGTGGTATTTCCTACTGCATCAAGGTCGGCCATGATTTGGCGTGCCTTCTTCGTTTCATCATCTTCCATTCCATGCCATGACATTTCACCAATCCCATTAGCATTATCTGAAATAGGACCGTAGGAATCCATCGCCACATTATTACCCGTATGACTAAGCATTCCGATACCAATCATTGAAACTGCATAAAGGACATAAACCGCAGGATCATTTTGGAATAAAAGAAAGGCTAAAATGAACGAAATTGCTATTACTACTGTTGCCCAGACACTTGATTCCATACCAACAGACAATCCGGAAAGAATTAATGTCGCACTTCCAGTATCTGCGGATTTAACAATTTCTTTTACAGGTGCTTTCTTAGTTGCTGTGAAATATGATGTCAAAGGATTGAATGCTACTGCTAAAGCAACACCAATTGTTGTTAGCATCCCAAAACGCCAATCTCCTGCATAAAGAATTGCAACAACAAATGCCCATAAGATCGTGTTTACACTGGAAACTTCATACGAACGGAACATTGCTTCTTCAGCATCGTGTGCCCGAAGGAATTTGATCGGAATATTTTCCCAAATCGGGACTGTAAATGTGCCCATGATTGAACTCAGCACACCAATACCGCGAATAATTAATGGATAAACAATCCATTTCAACTCCCCTGTAAGTTGAACAAGGGTAATACCAAGGATCAATGCTGAAACGATCGTTACTTCATAACTTTCAAAGATATCCGCTGCCATACCGGCACAATCCCCGACGTTGTCTCCTACGAGATCTGCAATAACTGCTGCGTTTCTGGGATCATCTTCCGGCACGTCTTGCTCAACTTTCCCAACAAGATCTGCGCCAACATCTGCTGCTTTGGTGTAAATACCACCACCAACACGCATGAACAAAGCAACCAAAGTGCCACCAAAACCGAAACCTAGAAGGGCATCAGGAGCTGCTTTGCCAAAAATCATAAAAATTATCGTTCCACCCAATAAGCCTAACCCGTCTGTTAGCATACCAGTGAAAGTACCTGAATAATAAGCAATGGATAATGACTCATTCAAACTTCTTCTTGCAGCAGAAGCAGCTCTCACAGAAGCTTGAATTGCCATACGCATTCCCATTTGACCTACGAGAATTGAAAATGTGGCTCCAACAATAAATGCAATCGAACGACCAATTGCAATAATCAATTGAACATTTCGTCCGGCAAATTCCTCTTGTGCTTCAAGACTTGGTTGAACAACATAAACACTGAGGAACAGTGCAAAAGTCAATAAGACGATTGCAGGAATAATGGTTCTCAATTGGCTGCTCAGGTAGCTATTTGCGCCTTCAGAAATGGCATTCCAAACTTCTTGCATTTTTGGAGTACCCAAGTCTTTCTTAAGCACATTTTTTCTTAACCAATAAGCATACGCAAGACTGATTAATGCAACTAATATAATTCCCAGCATGGAAATTTGCTCAAAGCTATTAAATCCATGCCTGGCAAGACCTAAAATATTCATCTTCCCTCCAATGTATAGATGACTCAAATAATGGGTTATATCGAAAAACGACGGGTTCGTTTTTCGCTATTGCATGATTTTACTGTTAAGACGAAAATTGTCAATTAGTTCGTATCAATTCGTCAAAAAATCAATTAATTTCATTAAGAAAAACAAATTATCAATTATCAATAAACGAAAGTGGGAAAAACATTAATTTTTTATTAGAGTTCGGTTTTTTTATTGACTTCATCCATTCGATGTTGTACTATTTAGCTTATTAAATCGAAAATTACTTTCATAAAGCGGGCGGATTTTTCCGCTCGTTTGTGCGCTTGAACCAAATTGGATTTTCACACATTGCTGTTATTGAAAATAACCGTAAAAAAGTGTATGCTGATTGAGCATGCCCCCAATAATTGACTAGAATCGGAAATTTTTTTCCGTTGAAACTGAGAAAACGAGGTAATAACATAAAGAATGGATAAATTCATTAATGATGTTGATGAAGATAATGATGAAAGCCTGGCCTACCCTGCAATTGCGCGATTGGTTGAACTAGGAAGACAAAAATCATATATCACAATTGACGATATCCTTCATTTTTTCCCGGAAGCTGAGCAAGATGTTGAGCAATTAGAAGAAGCTTTTGCGGCATTAATGAGTGCTGGTATTCCATATATTGAAGATGAGACACCGCTTGACGGTCCTGTAGAAGATGATTTAGATGAAGAAGTGGATGAAAAAGAAGAAGAAGATTCTACTATTTCTCTCGACGACCTCGAGAACATTGATACAGACGATACGATTGGTTTGTATCTTAAGGAAGTCAGCCGCGTTCCTCTTTTAAATGCAGAAGAAGAAGTCGAGCTTGCTCAAAGGATTGAGAGGGGAAGAATTGCGCGTGAGGAACTTGCAAAGGGAAACTCTTCCAATAATCGAAGATTGGAATTAAGAAAATTAATTGAAGATGGATGGGATGGAAGAGAACATTTAATTACTGCTAATTCACGTCTGGTAATTAGTGTCGCAAAAAAATACATGGGACGAGGTGTTCCATTTTTGGACCTTATTCAGGAAGGGAATATTGGATTAATCCGCGCAACCAAAAAATTTGATTATCGCAGAGGTCATAAGTTTTCAACATATGCAACCTGGTGGATTAGACAAGCTGTAACCCGTGCTATAGCAGATCAGGGTCGTACAATACGTGTTCCGGTTCACATGGGTGATCAAATAAATAAATTACTGAGAATCCAACATCAGCTTACGCAAAGACTAGGTCGAGAACCCAGTGTTGAGGAATTAGCAGAAGCCTTAGATGTTCCACCGAAAAAAGTTGAAAACATGATCCAGGTGGCGAGAAGACCTTTATCTTTAGAAACACCAACGGACGATGAAGAAGATTCTGTGCTCGGTGATTTTATCGAAGACGACGAAGCACCACCACCAGATGACATGGCGACATATAATCTTCTGAAAGAACATTTGGAAGAAGTTTTAAATGGCTTGCCACCCCGGGAAGTTCGTATACTACAACTTCGTTATGGACTATTAGATGGTCAAGCATATACCCTGGAAGAAGTAGGAAGAAAAATGGGAGTCACTAGGGAAAGAGTCCGTCAAATTGAAGCTCAAGCTTTAAGCAGACTCCGGCATCCGGTTATTCGCAGAAAACTGCGCGACTATTTGGGTGAATAATTCTATCTGATGTAAAATTAGCGTGCGATTATGAAGCACGCTTTTTTTTTAGAATCCTATATACTTAATATTGATGATCAATACGTATTTTTTTAGGAGGTAGAAATGGCTAGAATTTCTTTACGGGAGTACATCCACGAAATTGAAAGCCTAATCGACCGTGGCGATACACAAAAAGCTATCGCACATTGTAAGCATATATTACGATATTTTCCCAAGCATATTGATACTTATCGTCTGTTTGGTAAGGCATTATTAGAAGTTCAAAAATATGGTGATGCTTCAGATATTTTCCAAAGAGTCTTATCATCAGTACCAGATGATTTTATTTCCCAAATTGGGATGAGCATCATTAGAGAAGATGAAAACAACCTGGATGCTGCAATCTGGCATCTTGAGCGTGCCTTTGAAATTCAGCCTTCGAACAAAGCAGTCCAGGACGAATTAAAAAGGTTATATTCAAGTCGTGATGGGATCACCCCGACAAAAATAAGGCTCACACGAGGTGCTTTGGTAAGAATGTATGCGCGTGGAGAACTCTATCCACAAGCTATTGCGGAAATTAAAGCTGCTTTAATTGAGGATCAAAGCCGTGTGGATCTTGAAGTAATTCTGGCAAGATTATATTTCCTCCTGGACCAAAAAATTGAGTCCACTGAGACTTGCAGCAGTCTTATTTCTAAACTTCCCTATTGTTATGAGGCAAATCGTATTTTAGCTGCGCTTTTACCTGGATCAAAAAGGGCTGAAGATGCAAAAATTTTCGAACAGCGTGTTATTGATTTAGATCCGTATTTTGCGTTTGTCTCCGAAAACACTCCTAATCCGATCGATATTCCTGACAACAAAGTAATGATGGAATATTTGGATTGGGAACCAGGCATGGAGGAAAGTGAAAAAGAACAGCCTGACTGGGCGAAATCAATAGGAATAAACTGGGAGACTGATAATAAAAGTGAATCTGCTCAAATTGATACCTGGCTAAATTCCGAATCTAAGCTTCAGGTGGAAGAAAATGATATCTCAGAAAATGGAACTGAGTCCAGTGAGGAAGAACCAGTAGATATTCCCCAAACCCAATTTGAAGATCAAACTATTCAAATTGATAAATCTGATCAGACTTCAGATTCTTCTTTCATTGATAATCTCAATAATGATCAAGAATTTCCAAAATGGATGATGGATGCCGGTTGGCAGCCATCAAAAGAGGTGGACGAGACAGCCCAAAAAGGATTTAATCTCGAATTGCCGGAAGAAGAACCGGTCAAAATTGAAGAAACTGATGAAATTGTTCAAGGAACAATTCCAGAATGGATTCAAAAATTAGCTCCTAAAGATCTGATTAATGATGTGGATGATGAAGAAAAAGGTGCAGGGATCACGATCCAAGATGATAACTTTGAATCGATTTTTTCGTTTGAAAAGCATAATGCGATTGTTGAAGACAAATTGGAATTTGAGCAAAACCCAGCTGTGGAATGGATAAATGAAATCACTTCGACTCAAATCACCAGTGTAAATGAAATTATCGAAGAACCGGACGTTGATCAGCAGCGTTCAGAAGAGTTTATTAGTATCTCATTTGATGAAAACGAATTCCCGGATGATAAAGAACCAATACTAGCTGATAGTGAACAGATAAACAAATCGGAATTAATCTCTCAAGAAATTGAACCAGAAAATTATCTGATGGAACAGGAAATCGAACTTCCACAAGACATTTTACCTGACGCCTTATTGCAAGAACAAAAACCTGAAATTGAATTGCAAAATTTAGAAGAAATTGATAAAACATTCTTCTCAATGGCTAAAGATGAAGTAACTGTCGATCAAAACCTTTCCCCATTGAACATGCCACAAGAAGAACCGGTAAACGATATGAGTTGGTTACATGACTTGATCCATGAAGAAGAAAAACCACAGATTATCACAACCGATGAATTATTAACATCAGAGCTTACTAGTGATTCTGCTGACCTTCAAACTGCGCATTTTGGACTTGAGGATGAAACAGAAAAAGATTTTACCTGGTTAAATGCACTTCAAGCGGATGTTGAGGATTCTGATTTAATTCCTGAGGGTGAACCTGAAACCTTCGAGTTAACAGCCGAAACAACTTTAACCACTCAAGATGAATTATCCACTTCGATGGATGATTTGGAAATAGAAAAGTCGGAAGATGAAGTGTCTCAAGTATTGGAAAACAATATCGAAATGGAAGATCATCTCGTCGAAACTAGTGAATCATTGTCTGAAGTGGAGCTTTCACCAGACCAATTATCTGCTGACACCTTCTTAACTGAGAAAGCTGAATTTATATCCGACGAATTGTTGTCTTTGGAAACAAGAAAATTGGATGAAAGCATAGTGTTTACTGATGAAACTCTTGTTGTAGACAATGAAATGCCGCTTTCTGAAACAAAAGAAAATGAAATTGGCATCGAGGAATTGACAGAAGTTGTTCCAGTAGACGATCATGACATAACGAAGATTTCACTAGAAGAAAAAACACCTGACTGGGTCGAATCACTCATTAAAGAAATTCCGGACATTCCTGAAGAAAAGAAGATTTCAGAAGATGAGGAAGGGGCCGAAATTGGTGCTGCACTTGCATGGATGGAAAGTCTAGCTGCAAAACACGGGGCAGAAGAAAATACGTTATATACCAAACCAGAAGATCGCGAGGAAGAACCTCCGGATTGGATAAAAGCATTTCAGGATGAAACCGAAAAGGATATCGACCAGGAGAAAATTTCTGAATCTTCTCTTTCGGATAATCTCCTTTCAGATTTAGACATGACTCCTTCATGGCTTCAAGAACTGCATCTGGAAACAACCGAAAATGACGAAGTGCCGGATGAGATGATCGAAGAGCTGAAAGAATTTTTCGAATCATCAGATGAAAATGAAATC
>CAZPIM010000081.1:10484-12042 GCA_964586385.1 uncultured Anaerolineaceae bacterium | reverse complement strand
CCCGTATAAGCGAATGTATTGATAATGTCTTTTCCTGCCAGGTTTTCCTTCAACCAGATTCGTAAATTGCGTGTGTCGATATAAAAACTTGAGTCCTGATTCAATAACGGATGTACAGCATATTTAATCGCATTTTCCTGCACAAATTGGATATTTTCATTCCCAAACAAAAAGATTCCATTTTTATCTTTATCGGAGTTTTGATCCCGTTTTTTTAATATGGCTGTCGTAAGGTTGGGGAATGATTCCCAGCAAATTCTTCTGATGTCTCCATAGAAATCCGGCTCATAAAGTGCAGTTTTGTTGTGATCGATGATTAAAAGTGTGGTTCCGTAGATCTCCAGAACCAGATTGGGGATTCCTTCCAGAAATCCATTGAAGATACGGAACACATTGGTAGAAGAATCGAACAATCCCTTCCGCTTTTCAATGGCACGTTTAATGAGCAGTGCAAGATCCTGATTTAGCATCATTATTCCCAATTTCCAGATTTAAAAAAATACGTGTGTCATCTCCGAAAACAATCCAAAAACACTGTTATATAATAACATGCAGACATACGAAAAGAAGGTATCATGGCGTATCCTATTTTGCAACGAGAATTGACCGTCCATCTCAATAATGGCAACTGGTATTTACGGCCAATCGATAATCCGAATATTTTCGGACCTGTTGATTACGGCTGGCACCGGTTTAATGCCTACCCGGATAGTTTTTCTTTTGGTGAAGGCTTACTGGCAGGAAGTTCTATCCCGGGTTCACGCCGCCTGGTATTTTGTGCCTGGAGTCCACAATGGGATGGATTTTATGTATCCAGCATGGGTGGTGCGGCATATACATTCCACCATTTAGGAGTGAATTATGTTGCTTTAAGGGGTAGCTGTGAGACCCCCAGTGTCGTCATCATGAACCACAAGCAAGGTGAAGTGCAAGTCAGAATGGAACCGATCAACGTCGATTCGATCTGGAGTCGATATGCTTCACCTAACGGCAAATCCATGTATGGTTATTATGCACTGCAACAAGCCATTTACGACCGCTATGCGAAAGAGTATCCTGTAAACCAATTCAGGATTTTTGCCGTCGGACCTGCTTCCAAACTCACCCGCGAAGGAGCGATTGGCTCAAATCCAATCCGCAAAAGCGAATTTTCCGGTGTGGTCGACTGGGCAGGTAGAGGCGGTCTTGGCTCGCGCCTGATGCAATTCCATAATGTGGTTGGTTGTATATTTGGTGGAGAATGGGAAGACCCGGATTTAAGAGATTCAGCGGAAATTGACGCTTATTTTATGGAACACTTCGGAAAAAAGACGATTCAGACGGATTTGGCTGTAACGCAAAAATATCGCTATTTTCCGGAATTTGAAACAGGTGGCACATTTGGCGTAAATATGCGCACCATGGATGATCGCATCATGAGCTTTAATTACAAAAGCATCTACCATACCGAAGATGAGCGTTTGTCACAACATGAAAATTTTATTCTGAAGCATTATTTGAAGCAGTTTAATGAAGAGACCATCATTCCTAAAAAATTTCAGCATTGTGGTGAACCCTG
>CAZPIM010000081.1:0-10384 GCA_964586385.1 uncultured Anaerolineaceae bacterium | reverse complement strand
ATCATGGGTAAATATTTCGTCCAGTACAGCAATGAATTTTTGCCACCATATGAACTTGGTCGCAAGAATGTGGAACGGATGGTGTATGAGCTTTTCAATGAAAATAGCGGGATTTGCCGCTTTCACCGAAAATGGGCGGAAACGATCACGGATGAAATTCTGGAAGCGCATTATGGTTTGAAAATCAATTACAAAGAACACCAATTCAATTTATCAAAATCCATTCATGAACGGGAATACGAAAAAAGTTTGCCGTGGAACAGTATCCGCGTGGCAGATCTTATTTTTGGTTTTCTCGAATTTTGGGAAAGGCAAGGATTGGATCATCCTGAATTAAAAATCTGGATTAATAAATTCAAAGAAGATAAATTACAGGCGTCCCTTGAATTCTGGAAAGAAATTCGGCGTGGTCAAATGGAAGCTTTTCAAGATGGCGCAGAAAAAATTCCCGATCAATTAACACCCGGGCAACAAAATACTATTTTATAAAGGATATTTTCCCTATCATCGAAAGAATCATTTTATTATCGTCAATATTTGTGTTCAATTAACACTCTTACGCCTGTCTTTGGCATAAATAATGCACAACAACACATGAAACCTTTTTTTTCAAAGGGAGTTAGGTTTCACGGGGTCGATTGGGATAGGACTATTTTCCTGGTCGTGAGAATGGGAAAACAAAATTCGTAAAGAAGTCATCCATACATGAGAACATCACCAACAAAATCGATTGAAAATACCACATATTCGAATGATCAAACCCTGTCCACACCAGAGGAGGCTATTGATCTGGATGCATTGATGGTGGAATGTGTGGATTATTTTATTCAATCGGAATACCAACTGGCTTTGCCCTATACCTTAAATCTCCTGGATGCATATCAAAAAAATCAGGATTATGAACAAATTTTAAATACATTCTTTTTGTTAGTCATGATCTATGAGCAAGTCGGAGATTTCCCGGCATCTTTTGAAATCCTTCCCTTCGTCATAGAAAAGCTTTCACGAATACCGGTTTCAGATGCAACGGTAAAAGCACAATCTGCAATCGGTAGATTGTATTACCTGCTTGGGGATTTTGACCTGGCAATTACCTATTACTCAAAAGCTTTGGAAAACCAAAAGCAATTGAACTCCAGTAATAATCTTGCCATGATCCACAAATATCTGGCAGAAGCTTATTTCTCAAAAAGAGAATACCATAGCGCAAAAGAATATGCAGAAAAAAGCCTTGATTATTGCGGTAATCATACACAACCATTTCTCCAGGTAAGTTGCTTAAATTGTCTTGGAACCATCCTGCATCAGATGGGTTTGGAGAACGGTGCATTAAGGAAATTTAAAACAGCTCTGGAAATTCTGAAACAAAACCCGAATCCTTACGAAAAGATTTGCACCTTTAAGAATATTGGCAAGTGGTATGCGGACAATCAGGACAAGGAAAATGGGCTTTTGTTTATGGTACGGGCATATGATCTCGCAAAAAAATTTGGTACTCGGGTTAAAAGAATTGAAATCCTGCTGGAATTGGCAAATACACACAAACAGTATCATTCCTACCAATTAGCAGCAGAGTTCTTCGAAAGGCATATCATTGAAAAGGAAAACCTATCCCTTCTGCCTTTTGCAAGTCAATTACGGCATCTGGAAACTGCTCAAAAAATCGAAATCATCAATCGAAGAAATCACCAGCTCCGGCGGGAGATTCAGGAAAAAATCCAAAATCAAGCGGAACTGGAAGTTTTAGCAACAACGGATCCACTGACCGGGTTATTCAATCGCAGACATTTCTTCACTTTAACAGAACATTGGTGTGAAAATGCATTAAAAGAATCCTTTGAAATCAGCGCCATGATGATTGATATCGACCATTTCAAGAAAGTAAATGATCAATTCGGGCATCAAGCTGGTGATCAGGCGCTGGTAAAAGTGGCTCGTGCCATTCAGGCTGCGTTACGAACGGATGATGTGTTATGCCGTTATGGAGGAGAAGAGTTTTGTGTTTTGTTACCCAATACCAACTTAAATTATGCCCATCAGGTTGCTGAAAGAATTCGGAATAAAATTGAAAAATTAGAGATCCATTTCGAAAAACAATGCATTCGACTTACTGCAAGTATTGGTATTGCAGACCTTGCCAACAGTCCTAAACTGTCTGTAATGGGTCTCCTGGGGCATGCTGACCAGGCGCTTTATACCGCCAAACACAAAGGCCGAAATTGCTGCGTCATTTTTTGTAAACAGGAAGGGTAAAATTCTCTTTTTTGGGGAAAATACTCTCAAGAGTTGAGATACTTTTTTGTATTTAAGGTTTGAACACTTCTATTCATGACCGGCATACAATAAAAGATATTACAATAAAGAAAATCAACGCTTGGAAGTATTGAAAATGGCATTTTTTGAGATTGGAATTTATGCACCTGTACATACCGAAAATATCGGAACGCTTTGGCGATCTGCGTATCAACTAGGCGCATCCGGAATTTTTATGATTGGGAAATTAAGGCGTTCTCAGGCAAGTGATACGATAAAAACAATACAGCAAATCCCCTTACGCGCCTTTCCAACCTGGAAGGATTTTCTTGCCCACAGACCGATCGGTGCACGGATCATCGGTGTTGAGATGGGAGGAACGCTTTTAGCGGAATTTTCACACCCATCAGAAGCGCTTTATGTTTTGGGTTCAGAAGCAAGCGGGTTACCGGAACACGTAAAAAAAGATTGTGATTTTATCGTCACTATTGAATCATTGCGATATGCTTCCTATAACGTGGCTGTGACCGGAAGCCTGGTGATGTATCACCGGCAAATTATTTATTCCGGTCATCATAATTTCTCCTGACATTGGAGTCAACAAAATGAGATGGATTGCCAAAACTTCCGTACTGACCATACGACCTTTTCAAACCTCAGACCGCCAAGCTTTGATGAAGATTGCTTCTGATACGGCTTTCTTTGGTAAACCGATAGAAATTTATCTGGATGACAGAAACATATTTCAGGATTATTTTTATGCCTACTACACTGATTTTGAATCGCAAAATGCCTGGGTTGCAACAGCGGATGATATCGTGGTGGGGTTCCTTACTGGATGCCTGAACACCAGAGATCAATTAAGAATTACCAAAGAAGTTTTACTTCCAAAAGTCATTCTGAAACTCCTGCGCGGCAAATATAAACTGGGTAAAAAAACCTGGTCGTATTATAAAAAGCTCAATCGGGAAAAACGTGAAAAAAGAATTGCTTTTGTTAATTTAAACCAATATCCGGCTCATTTGCACATCAATGTTGATCATCAATGGCGCGGATACGGAATTGGACAACGGTTAATGCAGATTTTTCTTGACCAATTACAGCGGAGTGGTATCCCTGGTGTACATCTCGGTACGACCAGTGAAAATGAGACTGCCTGCCGTTTATATGCGCAAATGGGGTTTAAGCTTTTAGACTCCAAACCGACATTTCAATGGACCGAATTTATTGATCACCCGGTTGAGACTCGCATCTATGGCTTGATTCTTTCTGATTCAGCACCGAAAGATGATTAACAAACACCATCTACCGCAAATTCGCGCGTACCTGTATCATTTCCGCAACGATGCTGACTGCGATTTCTTCCGGTGTCTCTGCGCCAATCGATAAACCTATTGGTGTATGTACTTTTTGTAATCGTTCCTGAGAAAAACCTTGTTTTTGAAGTGATTCGAAAGTTAAGGCGATTTTCCGCCGGGAACCGATCATCCCGATATATGCTGCAGGGGTATTTAATGCCTGAGCTAAAACATCTCTGTCGGAATTATGCCCGCGCGTGACAATAACGATAAAGCTATCCGGTTCTACGGAAATCTGACTAATCACATCCTGAAAACCATCCACAACGATGCGTTTATCTGCCGATGGGAAGCGTTCCAATGAGACATAATCTGGTCGGTCATCAAGAACGATGGTTGAAAATCCGACCAGTGAGGTTAAGGGAGCAAGTTTTGATGCAATATGACCGGCGCCAATAATATAACAGGAGCTTAATTTCCCGATCGGTTCAACAAAATAAACGCCGAGATTTGAATTTATTTCCTGGGACGATCTTAACCCATTTTCAAAATTGACCCAATTGGAATTTAAATCATCCAATTTTATATTTTGTAAAAAGCCCGATTCTATTTGAAAATCCAGGGTTAAATTTCCTGAAACAACACCTTTCGATGAAATGAATCCGTATTTATTCGCTTGTTTCTGATCTTCCACTGGCAATTGACTGATCAACCATCCATGACGTTGTGCTTGCATCGTCTCGACAATGGCTTGAAACATGGAAATCAAATCAGTTTGATCCGGTAGGATGGGTTCCACCAATATCGAAACGCTTCCCCCACAAATCATTTCCAGGGATTCAGCTTCCGATTCAGAAAGGGTAAATGTGGACACGCTTGCTTTTTTGGATGTCAAAATGGATTCAAATGACTTTTTAATATTTTCTTCCAGTTGACCACCACCAATGGAGCCAATCAGCTTTCCGGATCGATTCAGCACCATGCGTGCGCCTTTTCCCCGAGGTGAAGAACCGGATTGCCGAATGATTGTGGCCAGGATAATTGGTTCACCACTTTTCAGGTTCTCAAGTGCAAATTGAAATACTTTCATACTCATATAGTATCCTTTTCGTATGTCTCTCATTCTACTCAATAATTGACCAGAAATGAAGAACCTTTACAAAGCACAAAATAATGAATTTGCCTTTTGGATTAAAGGTTGGAATTTTAGGACACATATCATTATTTACTTTGCATTTTATTTCACATACAATTAAATTTAATCTTATTTTAATCTTTGGTGAGGAGAGAAAATATGGAAGAGCTATCAAAAGGACCAAACCAGTGGCTGGGAAAAACAATAATCATCAGTTTGTTAATTCTGATCCTGGCGATGAGTTTTATCATTTCATTTCTCTCCATTAACCGGTCCATTTCAGAAGCTGGACCCGAAAAAATGAATGTGCTGTCAAACAGCAATAATGATTGTGTGCAATGCCATAAAAATGCCTCACCAGGAATCGTTGAGCAATATGGCGTGAGTGCAATGGCAAGGGCGAATGTGAAATGTCAGGATTGTCACGAAGTGGCAGAAGATTATCCCGGGGCTGTTGCACATGAAGAAACTTTCGTGCTTCAATCACCCAGCACTGAAATGTGCAAAAACTGCCATACTGCAGAGGTTGCACAATTTAATCAAAGCCGGCACAGCCTGCCTTCTTATGTTGCTTATAATGGCACCGTTGGCTTATCTGAGACGCAAATGGCACAATACGGGTCTATTCCGGAAGGTTTATTCGCCCCGGATAAAAGTCGGGCGCAATTATTTGAATTGGAAGGTGAGGCAATCACAGAATTTGCCTGTAAAACCTGTCATGATATCGGGAAACCCAGCCCGGATGGTTCGGTTGGTCAATGCCAGAAATGCCACTTACGACACGAGTTCAGCCTTGAACAGGTACGAAAACCTGAAACCTGCAACGCCTGTCATATCGGTCCAGACCATCCCCATTGGGAAATTTATCAGGAATCTCCACACGGAATTGCATATGCCACACTTGGTTACACCTGGAATTGGGAAGCAGAGCCCGGAACCTTGGATGTAGTCGATTTTCCGGCTGCAACATGTCAAATTTGTCATATGAGCGGATTTGGAGCTACCAGTACCACACATGATGTAGGCGATCGTCTGACCTGGTATTTATTTGCACCCATCAGCGAACGCAGGCCAGCATGGCAAGACAACATGACCCGAATGCAGAGTGTTTGTCTGGAGTGCCATAATAACGCCTTCATCACAGATTTCTACGGAAAAGCAGATGCAGCAACCTTATCGGTTAATGATTTTGTTGTCGAAAGTAATGTAATCCGTGACGAACTCGCAAGCGCGGAATTATTAACCGCTGCTCCATTTGATGAAAGCTTTGACTATACCCATTATGAACTTTGGCACCATTGGGGAAGGACTGCAAAGTTCGGTGCCTGGATGCAAGGGCCGGATTATACGCAATGGCATGGTGCCTATGAAATATTACACAGCCTGACTGAGCTGGAAGAAATCGCAGCAGAAAAATTGGAAAGTGTAAAATAAGCATGTATTACCTGGCTGAAATTCTCCCATTTTTACGAAGAATCAGGAAAATGCCAGTTAGTCGGGATCAATTATTCCTCATCATTGCTGCCATCAATGAGTTTTTCATGGGACTTGACACCTATTCGGCCCATGTTTTGAATGGGACTATTCGATGGAATGAATGGATACCGATCATTTTTGGTACTTCTGCAGGGATCATTCTGCTTCTGGCAGGGATTATTGCCAGGCGAAAACGAAATCTTGCGAATATCCTGGCTACCCTGGTGTTTTTTGCAAGTATCGTGGTTGGTTTGCTAGGCGCTTATTTTCACATTTCACGCGGCGCGGTTCTGCCTTATGGTCCGCTTTTAGAACGGTTAAGAATTTCATTCCTGATTTGGGCTCCACCGGCAATGGCGCCATTGGCATTTGTGATGGTAGGCGTACTGGGAATCAGTGCTGCCTGGGTGGAAAAACCAGTCGGGAGCGGAAAATTGCTCATCACCAGAACAAAGACAATCCAGATGCCCTTCAGTAAAACCCAGGCATATTTTTGGATGGTATGTTTTGGGGTATTGGTGACCCTTGTAAGTGCAACGCTTGACCATGCCCGGACCGGATATCTGAATCCATGGTTATGGCTTCCTTTACTCGCACCAGTATTTGCGGCTACCGTCTCTTTCTTGATGGGATTAAAAACAAAGTTGGGATTTGGAGAAGTGTTAACCTATTTCATCGCGATGGTATTTTTGGGATTGGTTGGTGCGATTGGGTTCTTCCTCCACTTAAACGAAAATTTGACTCCCGGAAACTGGCAAGTGTTGGAGCGATACTTGCGTGGTGCTCCATTCCTGGCTCCGCTCCTTTATGCAAATATGGCAGCAATGGGTTTGATTGTGTTGTTGGATCCAGAAGAGAAAGCTGATTTACTACAATAGTCTCAAACGAAAGGATTAAGGCTGGGAATCAGGATTTCCGGGAAAAAGTTCATTGAATTTTCGACCTTGCAAAACAACCTCGCAGAACAAATAACGATCAAATAAAATTGTTATATAATAATCTTCCTCGATCCAATTAAAAAAATAATTCTGTAAAACTGAAAGTCGCAAAGGAAGGTTTATTCTATGATTCCTGCACCCAAATATCCTTATCCATTTATCGATCACATCATTATCACAGAAGAAGAGATCCGTAACCGGATTCAAACACTGGGCGAAATGATTACCAACGATTACAAGGACTCAGAAAAGCTGGTCCTTTTAGGACTTTTACGCGGTAGTGTTATGTTTGTTACTGACCTGATGCGCCAAATCAAGCGCCCAATGACCATGGATTTCATGTCTGTTTCTTCCTATGCCGGGAGTTCTTCCAGTGGATTTGTGCGCATTGATTCGGATCATAAATCCAACATCAATGGTTGGGATGTCATTTTAATTGATGATATCGTCGACACCGGATATACGATTCATACAATCCGAAGATTGTTGCAGGATCGTAAACCTCGCAGCCTGAGAACCTGTGCATTATTGGATAAAGTTGAACGTCACAAAATCGAAATCAAAATTGATTATTTAGGGTTTTCTATTCCGGATTATTTTGTGGTTGGATACGGTCTTGATTTAGCCGAAAAAGGACGGAATCTCCCCTATATTGCTTCAGTAAACCTGGAAAAATATAAAGAAATGTATGGAGATTCTTAAGGCGACAAACAATTCGAAAAAACGCCTGATTTGAAGATTCTAAATCCTTTCGTTTCAGGCATAGTAAGAGATTTTTACCGGATTGTTTATCTGGTCAACTTTTTTTTCGTTTACCCATCAAACTCGACATTGATTTCATAAACGCTTCATCAATTTCGGATTTGCCTTGTTCCCGGGCTTTGTCTTCAATGGAACGACGCGCCATGCCACGGGCAAAAAATGGGATTCTGTTTAATCTTTCTTCCGCTTCTGGCGTCCAGGAAAGCGCTTCCTGCTGGGGATGATCAATCACTGGTACATTAAGCGGATGGTCCGGTTCTGTAACAATGAGGGTGTTTGTGTTTGTGAGGCGTGCAAATTGATGCGTGTTCGAACCGATCAAAGATACCGGATCCTGGTGTAAACCCCATCGTCCCAACACGACCAATCCAGCATTGTGCAATTGGGCATAGTGATGAATCTGGGAATAGACTTTCCCGGCTAATACTTCTGTTTTAATTTGATGACCTTGCTCAACCGCCAATAAGGCTCCACGATCCAAACCTTCGCGATACAATTTTTCAAGACCACGGTCAATGATTTCGTCGTGCAATTTTTCCTGTGCCGGGAAATTAAAGCGGTCCTGCTGGTCTTCAGGCAAAGCTTTCGCGATCACTTTAAACACACTTCCATGGAAAAATGGATCATAGACTGAAATTGCCTCAACGGTTGTATCAAAGCGCTTTGCAAGTTCTAGAGCACGACATAAGGCAAAATAGCTGTTTTGACTCCCATCAATTCCAACGATAATCGGTTTGCCTTTGAAATCAAATGCTTGACGCATGATTAACAAATCCGCCGAAGCAAAACTTAACAAGACCCTTTCACAGAGAGAACCCATCTGGCTTTCAGGAACAAATCCATGTCCATTTGCACCTAAAACAACCAAATCAGGCTGAGTTTTCTTTAGTTCTTCCAGCATTCTGACATAATTTCTTCCCTCGGGAGTGGTTCCAGCGACTGGAATTCCTCTTTGTTGCGCCTGTTTTACAAATTCCGCCAGATAAGAATCCGAAATTAATTCCAATCCATCCGTAATCAAAGATTCATGCGTATCTCTTAATTGATTGAGCCGGTCCGCTTCCTGATACTTGTCCGGGAGACCAGGTTCCATTTCTTCAAAACGAACCCGATGCAATTCGGCAGCGTAAACGTGGCATCCGACCAATTGGGATTTATCCATCTTTTCGGCGATTTGTACAGCGGCAATAGAAGCCAGATTAGACCAATAGGAACCATCCAGTCCGGTGAAGATTTTTGAATACAAACTTACCTCCTCGGAAAAGGTGTTTTATCTTTGATTTCTATTGGATAAAAAAGATATCCAAACGGATAATGGATTTGGTGAACGTGAAATGTATCTCGGGCAAAAAGTTCGCGCGCTGCCAAAAGGAATCGGAAATAGATATCACCTTTATTTACGAATTTAATAACTCCATTGATCTGGTAACTAGGAAATTTAGGAGCCTCGCCACTATATAGAAGAGCCGCACGTGGATCGACGAGAAGATTCTTATACGTCTGACCTTCAAAGATTTCTAGCCCGCCCATCAAAGAAGAATCAAATTTTTCCGGATTTTGATAGAATCCCCGTATGACTTCCACTCTTTTGGGTAAAGTCTCCTGCCAATCCTGGTCTTTGGTTTTATGAATTACTTTCTCAAACTGAACACAAAAATCCTCAATCCACTCTGGTTTTGGCAACAAACCTATTCCGCGTGAAGTTAAATTTACAGGGAATTCACCTGCGCCATACGTTGCTAAAACCGGTAAATGCGCTGGCATGGTTCTTACTTTTTCCGCATTATAATCAGCCATTTGCTGAAATGCGGACAATCTGGCAGAAGATTGCCAAATTAAGAAATCCTGTGGAAGTTCTATTCGATTGTACTGCGATATTTTTTTATTATTTTTTATCTGGATTATCTTCTGACTAACAATAAATTCATCCAAGCATTCACCTTTTACTATTCAATTTCGACTTGATCTACCGGTATATCCAACAAATAAGCTACCAAAATTTTCATTTCATCCAGACTTCCTTTGTATGGAGGCATAGCTTTTTTGTAAGCTGAAGGATCTCGCAGATATGTTGCTAACTCATCAGGTTCAGGGTGCAATTTTTTCGCTAAAGCGAAAGCGTCGCCAGCCAATCCCGGATGACAGGCGCCACAATTATCTTTGAATATCGACTCGCCTGTGGGAACATCAGAAACCTGATAACTGGCAGGCAATGTGGTTAATTCATCATCGCGAGTCATTACATCGCGAATAGAAAACTCGCCGCGTTCTTTTGACCTCGTGATCCCCATCAAACTAACGGACAAGACTACCGGAATGAGGGCGGCTAAGAAAAAGGAAGTGCCATTGGCAAGTTCTTTCTTGCGCGTACCGAAGAAAAGAAATGCCCAGGCAATAATTCCAGAGACGATTCCAATCGTCCAAATTGCAGTCAGTGATCCACCAGAAATCATTTTTTTGCCTTCTTCGGAAACAAAAAAGTATCGTGCAATTCCAATTACGATTTGGGCTTCCAATGCACG
>CAZPIM010000080.1:5775-12330 GCA_964586385.1 uncultured Anaerolineaceae bacterium | reverse complement strand
TGGCTGGTTTGCATTCCTTTTTCCAATGGATTGCTTTGGCCGATCGTTTGGTTTCGTATTGGCACATTTGCTTTAACCGGAGTTTGAACTTTTCCAACAGTAGCCATCAGGATACGATAAGTGATTAGAAAAAGCACGCTGCCACCACTGAACCAATAGATCATTTGCATCCATCCTTCCGTGCTGTCCGTCCCGCTGCTGATGCCATGAAGCATGGCTCCCAAAAAAGCGACAAAACTGACAAAGTGCAGCAATCGCCAGGCGCGGTTGCCAATTTTCTTGCGCACATAAAAACTGATCACCAGAACCAGCCAAAGGTAGAACCCGATTTGACCTAAACCTACCCAAAATGGGCGGTAATCGAAACTGGTAAACGGAGTTAGTACCTGTAGAATGCTATAGTGGATATAGGAATCACCAATCAGAATGAAGGCATGCACCACCACAAAAGCCATCCCCAGAATACTGATAAACTGGTGAAATTCGTTGGATATCGCCGGACCAGGCCATGGGCGGGTCATGCGGTTGGTCATCAATAAGCCCAGAACCATAGAAAGCCATAGTAAAACATAGGCAATGACTGCAGTACCTCGTGAAAGATACCAGTACACTTTGATATCCGTACCCAGTAATGATTCGGTAATTCCCGGCATCCAACGCGGTAGCAGGATAGCAGATACCCATACACCCGCAAGAATGGCCATAAATGTTGTCGCTAGAATTTTCCAGGCGACTCCTTCATTGGCTTCATCGAGGTCTATTTGTGATTTCATTTCAGTCATTCTGTCTCCAATGGGTTGTTGCAATTTGCCTGGTTGTTATAATACTGGCATCAGCTAAAACCAGTATTGCTTGATAATCAGTCTCGTTTTCCAGCCAATCTAATCCGGCTTCGGATCCCTTCAGCATGACAATTTTTGCTGCCATCTCGGCAGCCATGACATCCTGTGCTATAACCGTGACGCTAATCAGATCAGTTTCCGCAGGTAAGCCGGTACGTGGATCAATGATGTGGTGTCGAAAAATACCGTTTTGCCTCCACTGCCGGAAGTCTCTGCCGGAAGTTGCCACACCCGCTGGTCCAACCGAGATGGTACCTAAATCACGTTCGGGTTGAAAAGGGTCTATCACGCCAATCTTCCAGGATTTTCCACCCTTTTGGTAATCACTGATAGCAATATCGCCACCGGCATTCACCAGGGCAGGACCGAAGGCGGCTAGTCGCTGAACAGCCTGGTTGGCTGCCCATCCTTTAGCAACCCCGCCGAAATCCAATCCACTCCCCAAAGGAAGTTGTATGATTCGTTGGTTCGCATCGAATATCAGATCATTCAAACGTCCGATCGGATAGCCGGAATAATCCGTCGAGTCATACCTGGTTTCCGAGATTTGTTCAAAGCTGACTTTGTACCCTGCCATTTCGAGCGCAGGTAGAACAAGGGGAGTCACCAATCCCCTACTTTCCCGTTCTGTATCGATGGCCAGCTCAAAAACGGACCAAAAAACAGCACTCACTGCACTGGGTATGCCCGATTGCCGGTTGATTGTACTCAGTTCGCTGTCTACCCGAAACCGGCTAAGTGCTTGTTCCCAGGCTTCGAACCAGTCCGGTACCTGAGCCAATGCTTCTTGTGCAGAAGAGGATGGGCTATCGATAAATGCAGACATCTGACAGCCCATCGCACGAAAAGATAGACTTTCCATTAGCGAGAAGATCCTGTGCTGGTAATGGGACCATTGTTAGAACCTGCTCCAGGGTTATTGATGATTACTTGTTGCAGTGTGATCGGCGCTTGAGTCCTGGGCTGAACGGTTGGTGCAGTCACCTGGCGTAAGCCTGTACTGCCAACATTCTGGTCTGATAAGGTCCCACTTGCGCTGGTAAGGCCAGTAATTTGAACCGGCATCAGGGTTGGTAGGGGTTGAAACCGGATCTGGTTATTAACCGGTTCAAGATCTGTGTTATTTTGCTTGGCGGCTTTTATTGCATCATTATTGGAAAAATGCTGCCACATACCAACGACTGAAATGAGTGAAACCGTTGAAAGAATATACTTGATTCCACCGTTTTTGGATTTCTTTTTTTGTGGATTAGATTTTACTGGTTGCATACCATTCTCCTAAATGAAGTCTGTAGAAGTTGGGATTTGACAGGACTAATCATCATCATGATCATCATCGTCGTCATGGTCATCTTCATGCTCACTGTAGCCTGACTCGCCTGATGAATTGGAAGAATTGGTTGAGGCATTGGCGTACTGTAATACTTGCGCTTGTACGACGTTTCCAAATTTATCAACAAATACAAGGTAATCGTTAAAAGTAACCTGGAATACTTCACGGCCATTGGAAATCGCAATTTTTACGGTTGCATATCGCGGATCCATGCCGCCTAAATAAACACCCGCGATCTCAGCTGCTTCTTCAGGAGTGATTCGTGCCGGAACACCATTAAATAAGATTTCGCCACTGATTGAATCAATGAATAAAACACCATCCGTTAGCTTAACCTCATAAGCTGTTTTGCCCTCATAGGAAACCAATTCGGGTAGCTGAAGAAGTAATTCATCTTCACCTGCAGTTTGTATGGCGATTTTGGCTGCATTCTCAGGTGAAATTTTACTGGATACATTCACAGGTTGTTGACTCTGCACCTGCTCACTTAAAAGCCGTATCTGTTGATTGGCAGTTTCTATTTGAGCAGCATACTCTGCTTCACGGGCATCAATTTGTGCCTGTAAATCCGGGCTAATGGTTGCCTGGCTTTGTCGGGCGGTCACTGTCTTGACCACCCCGCCAATAACCACCAGTATCAAAACGGATAAGAAAATGGATGAAAATAACACCACTCGTTTGTTCATTTTTAACCTCCATTGAAATTGATTATTTTCTAAGCATACCGAAAGAGAATTGGAATTTCCTTTTAAAAAAGGACAGGTTTTCCAATCTGATTCCAATCTTTCTTTGCTATACTTTGTGAAACAGGGAGAGCCAAAAATGCGGGTTTTGTTAATTGAAGATGACAAGCGACTGGCACGTCTGGTAGGAACCGTGCTTGAAGAAGAACACATCGCATTCGATATTGTTCATGATGGAGACACAGGTTTGGAACTTGCGCTGCGTGGAATCCATGATGTTGCCATAATTGATTGGATGCTGCCAGGCCGGGATGGTCCATCCATCTGCCGGGCGATTCGAGCTGCGCGCCTACCGGTTGCTATTCTCCTGCTGACTGCCCGCAGCCAGGTTGAGGATCGCGTCAGCGGTTTGGACAGCGGGGCAGATGATTATCTCGTCAAGCCCTTTGCTTTTGATGAACTTCTGGCACGAATTCGCGCTCTGGGACGGAGATTCACCCCCGCCAGTGGCGACGCCTGGGAGATTCGTGTGGGTCACCTCGTCATGGATATGAAGGTACACAGTTTACGACGAAACGATCAAGCGATTGAACTTTCAAAAACCGAGTGGGATTTACTGGAATATATTCTGCGCCATGCAGGACAAACACTGACACGACAAAATATCCTGGATTATGTTTGGTCCTATGAGAATCAGGTAAAACCGGAACTGGTGGATGTATATATTTCCTACCTTCGTCAAAAATTAAATCAACCCCACCTGTCTGACCCGATTCAAACAGTACGCGGTGTGGGCTACCGTCTGGACCCCGAGAATGCTTAAACCCTTACGGCTGAAGCTCACACTGCTTTATTTACTGGTCGCTATGCTGCTGGCCGGTTTGGTTGGCTTTAGCGCTTATTCTTTACTCTATTACTATTTTCAGAATAACAATGACAACGCTCTAAAGTTCAAAATGGCAAGCACTTTTACTACAATTGGAGTCGATTTACCGGAAGACCTTCAGATTGCCGAGCAGAACTGGATTAGTATTCGCACGAATGAAAATGAATCTTCCGAAGTGGAAGAGGCCAACGAGGAATCCGAAGAACACGGGGAAGAAGATGAAGAAAGCGAGGATGAATTTTCCACCGGGGGCGTCGTACCGGTGATCCAATCAGTTTACGAGGGGGAGCTGACCTCAATTTTCATAATGCCTTTGGATGAAACCGGGCGCTTGCTCTTCAATCCAAATCCGTATGTGCTCCCAATGAACCCGGATTTAAATGCAGTGCAGTCTGCCTTGAACATTGGACACGATTTGCGAAACAGCACCTTGCGAGACGGAACACCTGTACGTCTGCTGACTTATAATGTCCCGGACGCGAGTGGGTATGGTATTTTGCAAATGGGGAAACCTATTTC
Source organism: uncultured Anaerolineaceae bacterium (assembly GCA_964586385.1). GTDB lineage: Bacteria > Chloroflexota > Anaerolineae > Anaerolineales > Anaerolineaceae > UBA6170. The sequence continues at coordinate 8,067 of CAZPIM010000080.1, read as the reverse complement.
TGACCAGATGCGCGTTCTCAACCAGTTTGTGAGTGGTCTGCTATTGATTGGTAGTATCAGTATTCTCGGGTTGGGATTTGGTAGCTGGTGGATGGCAGGCCGTTCCTTACGATCAACTCAGAATGCCTGGGATAAACAACAGGCTTTTGTAGCGAATGCCAGTCATGAATTGCGTGCGCCTTTAACCTTGTTGCGTGCCAGTGCCGAAGTTGCGCAACGATCTACCCAGCCAAACCCGAAGCAGGTTGCCTTAATGAACAATATCGTCGAGGAAGTCGATCATATGTCGCAATTGGTAGATGAACTCCTTCTGCTTTCCAGATTGGATGCCAAGCAATTGAAATTGGAAAAACAAACGATCGATGTTACCGCTTTGGTGGCAGAAATTCAACGTCAATTTGAGCCACTGACAAACGCAAGGCAGGTTTCCTTTCTAAATCAGGCGGCTGTTGGGACTGTCCTGGCGGATTTAACCAGGCTGCGTCAGGTTCTGATAATTCTTTTGGACAATGCGCTACGGCACACACCATCAGGTGGAGTGATTACAGTTCAGTCAATCGTAGAGGGGCGCAATTTACGTATCGTCGTCAAAGATAATGGCGAAGGGATAGCTCAGGAACATTTACCCCACGTTTTTGACCGCTTTTACCAGGCAGATAGTAACCGCAATAAAGACCAGAATGGCACCGGACTTGGCCTATCGATTGCTAAATCCCTGATTGAATTTCAGGATGGTCATATCGATATTGACAGCCAACCTGGAAAAGGTACCAGTATCAGTGTAACCCTTCCAAAACAATAAAGAAGAAGGGCGAGATATACCGAACCATTCACAATAACTCTCTTCGAATGCATTCGTGGACTGCAAACGCGATTTGTTTTCTCAGCGTTTTTTGTGGTTGAATGTTTTCTTTTTACATCGTCTCATATGTCAAAACGATATTCCCATTATTGAAAACCCGTGAGTCTGAAAGCTTAAGTTGAAGTTTCTCCATCTTCCCATCGAACAGCGTTCGTCCGCTGCCTAATACCACCGGGTTTACCACCAATTGGTATACATCAATTAGTCGTGCTTGAGATAGCTGTGAAACCAAGCTGCCACTCCCCATAATGACCATGTCTTTCCCGTCGGATTGTTTCATGGCCAGTATTTTATCTGTGAGATTATCTTTTACCAACCGGGTGTTTTGCCAGGAAACCGAATCCAGTGTTCTTGAAAAAACAACTTTTTGAAGCGCGTTAATCCGATCTGCCACAATCGGGTTCTGCTCGTGTGCCATCGGAGTTGGCCAATAGCTGGCCATCATCTGATAGGTTTTTCGTCCAAATATCAGTTCTCCGCCGGACTGCGCATTCCCTTGTACAAATTGATCGAACTCCGGATCGTTGGCCATATGAACCCAATTAAGGCTGCTGTCCTTGTCGGTAAAGTAGCCGTCCAGACTGACGTGATTAAAAACTGTTAATTTTCGCATGAATTTACTCCTAATTCCTCTTGATTCGTGCAGTGATCGGTTGTCTCACGTTTATAAAGGGTGTGACTACGTTTGTATACTCCAAGTATCTCTAGTTCGAAGTAAATTTTAATGAGATGTACAACCCCTTTTTGTACGATTGCATTTTATAAGACTATCAGATCGATTGTCCTCACCTAAAATGCTTAAATTAAGCTGATAGATCGAGATTTAACGTAAAAAAACATTTGTCCCCTCATCACGCTACTGTTTCTCAAAATAAAATACCTGGAAAATCCACATTAAATAGGCGGAATTAAGTTATATCGCTCGGAAGCCGGTGTGATTATGTTGCTTTTGAAAAGCCGTTTTCATAAGAGAACCGTAGCAAAATCATTCTACAAAAAGGAAAAGCCGAAAAGGAAAAATCATATTATTAGTTGATCTGGCTAAGATTGGATATGTATTTTTAAGACATTCCGGCTCACTCCCTAAAACCAATTTTTTCGCCATAATGTTCTATTTGATAAAAGGTTTTCAGAATTTGTATGGAGGTCAATATGTCTAGCTTAAATGTTAAGGGGAACGGTACGCGCGAGAATCCATGGGTCCTGCTCACACCACCCGGAACCTCCGAGTTTATAGCATTTCGCGATGGAACACTCGCGGTACCTGCATTGGTTGTCCGGGTCGGCAAAACAGAGCTACAGTATCATTTGCGTTGTATTGAGGATCTGCATGCGATGTTAAAATCCAAAGGCGATTGGGTGCTGCTTGGAAGCGCGGATGAACAAAAACCAGCTAACGAAGGTACGGTTGAAGCCTGGGGTCGTTCACC
>CAZPIM010000080.1:3773-5675 GCA_964586385.1 uncultured Anaerolineaceae bacterium | reverse complement strand
GCCAGCAGATTATTATCCGGATCACGGAAAAATGCCATCCACAGGTCATGATCCGGCATTTCTGCTACCAGGTTGGGTTTCTCTTCAAACTTTACCCCGCGCTCAGAAAGGGTATTGAAAGCTGTCTGGATATCAGGCACTTTGTAATAAATGATGGAACTATAATTCGCTGAATTGGTTTTTGCAGGAGCATCAAGCAGCAATCGTACACCATTGCAGTTAAAAAAACCTAATCCGGGTGGTGCTTTAAAAAGAAATTCCATTCCCAAAACATCCCGATAAAAAGCGATTGCCATTTCCAAATCACTGACCGGTATTGCGATTTGCCCGATTAAATCCAATCCAAAAGTTTGATTTTCCTGATCATTCATTTTTTACCTCTTTTTTTCACTTCTGCAATTTGCAGATTTTCTAAGACACGAAATTCGACAATTTTTTGTATTAACTTCAACGGCAACGGTTGATCAATTGGGAATTTTACCGAACCTTTTGCACCTTCATATTTGGATAATTCCTGTTGAAATTTTTCAATTCCACTGGGAGTCGGGTAAAAACCGACATGGTTCTTGTAGGCCGCAAAATGAACCAGATTACCTTTCAAAAAAAATGTCGGCATCTGGTAACTAATTTTTTCTTCCGCATCCGGCGCAGATGCTCTGATGGTCGCTCTCAATTCCTGAAGTATTTTCTGAACCTCATCCGGGAAGGTGGCAATATATTCATCGATACTCGTAAAACCAATTTTTCTGTTATCCATCTTCTCTCCTTTTTATAAAACCCTTTTTGTTTACCACTGTGAGTGGGTATGTTCGCTTTTTCGTATCATTAAAAAATGCTAAATAAATTGTAATAAAAAATTAACCATATGCCAAAAAATCCTTAAGGTTTGCTGGCAAGTTGCAGTAAATAAATTATTAGGTCATGGTATTTCAGGTAGATGTGACACAATCATTTTCAAAAGCAATTACTTACTAGCTGACGATCCAAGCGGTTTCTCGAGACTCAAAATAAGTCCAAGGCCCATTAACCCAAGGGCAAATAGGGTTCGAAAGAGCAGAAATATTGCAGTGATCTCCTCACCTCGAAACACAATAAAACCGAGGAAGCCCATCAACCCGGTGACGAATGGAAGCCATTGCCAATTCCTTAATATTTTTTCTTTAATATTGATAAATCCAAACCAGATCAGACCGGCTAACAGTATCCCTACGCCCAGGACCACGAGAATAAAAAGGCTTTCGGTGGGTGTCATGAAACTGATATGCCCGAACGCCAGCAAAATTCCTCCACCACTCATCACGCGCAGCGCCAGTTTCCCGGATTTGGACACACGCGCAGCATAGAATTGGTGATAACCGATATACCCGATAATCAATGCAACCTGGCCAAGAATCACCAATCCCGGGTTTTGCCCGGAAATCACATCCGGTATTGGGCGTGAAAGAAACAAACGGCTCATTTCATCGAGCTTGTTGACCATAAAGAGAAAATTGCCGATCATGAACGCGATGCCACCTAAGCGATGGAGAGGAATGTTGTTTGGCATAATTTAGATGCTCACCATTATTAGTTGCCCTTTTTCATTTCCGCTTTTTTAAGATTTTCAGCAACGCGAAATGTAACGATTTTTCGTATCAGATCCAGGGGAATTGGCTTATCTATGGGGAATTGTAAATTTCCTTTTGGTCCCGTGAATGGCGCTAATTCATCATGAAAAGGTTCTAAAGCACCGGATGTGCCGAATACACCGATATGGTTCTTAAAAGCGGCAAAGTAAATAAGATTTCCTTTATAGACAAAAGTCGGCATTTGGTAGCTAATCTTTTCCTCTGCTTGTGGTGCAGCAGCATGGATGGTTTCCCGGATATCCTGTAGAATACTTTGAACGTTCTCAGGAAAACT
>CAZPIM010000080.1:0-3673 GCA_964586385.1 uncultured Anaerolineaceae bacterium | reverse complement strand
GGATAACCACTGCCGTCCCAGCGTTCGTGATGGCAATAGGGTATATCGATCGCCGGGATTAAGTATGCAATGTCCTGCATTAGATTGCGCGCATAGGCCGGGTGGTAGCGCATAATGATCCACTCTTCGGGGGTCAGAGCACCAGGTTTTAGCAAAATATTATCCGGTACACCAATCTTGCCAATATCGTGCAATAAGGCACCGCGTTGAATGTGGATCAGGTCTTCTTCCAGAACACCCATCTTTTTTGCCATAGCCGTGGTCAATTCCACTACCCTGCGGCTGTGGTCGGCGGTGTCATGCTCGCGAATTTCCAAAGCTCGCACCCAACCCTCAAGCGTGGCTGTGTAAGCTTCTTCTAATTGGGTGTGTGCCAAAACCAATTCCATTTCGGTATGTTTTCGTTCTGTTATATCCCTGGTAATCGAAAGGATACACTTTTCATGGTTAACCTCAATCACCCTGGCAGACATCAATCCGGTCCTGATGGATCCGTCTTTAAAACGGAATTCGGCTTCCAAATTATTTACTTCACCGGTTGCAATAAGACCTTTAACTAATTTCGCCCGATCTGATGGATCTACCCAGATCTCTATTTCAAGTGATGATATCCCGATCACTTCATCTCGCGTATAACCGGTCATATCCGTGAATCCCTGATTGATATCAATATAAACACCGTCGGTCAACCGGTTGATATTGATGGAATCGGGCGAAGTATGGAATGCTTTTGAGAAGATTTCCTGTGAACTGCGTAAAGCTTCTGCCACGGCAATTTTATTGGTAATATCTTCGAACATGGAAACCATTTTTCCGGGAGCAAATTGAAATGTCTGAATCTCAAATATGCCATGCACATCTTTGTCTTGATAACTTAGTTGATCTTTGTTCCAACGGCCACCATTTTTGGCTACTAAAAGATATGCTCGTGGTACTTCAGTGTTTGCCAATAAAGGAAAAGCCTCCTGAATCTTTTTTCCAATTAGAGGGGCATGATTGATCCCAAGAATACTATCAGCAGCCGGGTTGTATCCTGTCAGAACGAGTTGGTCATCATCTACCATGGCGTACATGTGGATACCGAGAGGCGTAGATTCAATAATATTGCGAAATTTTGCCTCCGATTCTTTGAGCGTTTCTTCCGCAATAACTTGATGCGAAATATCGTGACTGGAGAGAATATATCCATCGATCTCACCTGACATGTTGTTAACGGGCGAACCGGAAACTTCCATGGGGATATAATGGCCATCATGATGCCTGACACGTAAGCGAACCCGTGATGGTTGGTGGCTTAGGCGGACCTGCTCTTCCGTTGCTAATGCTTTTGGTAGATCATCCGGGTGGACAAGATCAAAGGCATTTTTACCGACCAAAGACTCAGGCGTGAATCCGAGCGTTGTAAAATAGGATGGCGAATTATACTTAAAAGTACCATCCAGACCCATTTCACAAACCAGATCAGTTGTATTTTCTGCCAGGCGGGTATATAGGGATGCTTGTTTTTCGCGAGCAACCTCAGCTTGTTCGCGCAGATGAATTTCCTGTTTTAATTTCTGATTTCCTTCGAGTAAATCGGCAATATTCCTTTGAATACTTCGGTCAAAATAAGTCAGCAAAAAAGTGGTTCCTAATAACAGAAAAAAAGTGGTGAGAATCGAAGGCAATTCCATCACCATCACTGAGGGGCGAAAATTTGAGCCCAAAAGTGAGTAGCCCATAAAAGAAAGAAAGGCAATGAACCAACTCTGTTTAACGCCAAACAACATCCCGGTCAGAAATATTGCAAGAGGGTAGAACAAACCACTGCTTCTAAAATAAGACTGGTAGGAAAAAAAGAAACCATTCAGAAGGCATATCAAAACCGGTAAGAATCTTGCCCAGCGCCAGCCATTATTTCGTACGCCAATATATGCAAGGGTTGTGAATAACAAAATAATGTAAATTGGTAGGGTATCTTCAAAAAAGAAATAACCCAAAAAGACGCCGAGCAGTATGACTGCGGATGCAATTAATACAACGAAGAACATGATGCGGACGATATCACGTGTCCATTGCTCTCGCTGAATCGCCTGGTCACTCGTTGTGGGCAGTCCGATTAGTTTATTCCAGAATATTCGAAATTTGTCCAATTTAATAGCCTGATGATAATTGTAAGAATATGATAAATTTACCCGTTTGATTTCGAAAAAACAATAAATTTAACCTAAAGATTTATTAATTTCTTCAGGTCTCAAATTCCGGGAAAATTACCACGTTTGATAATAAACCTGAATCAAAAAGGGTATGGCAAACCAAAAATTTTTCTCCCTGAATATTTTGGCACATTTATGGAAAAACAGTGAATTGAACTTTTACTATTATTAATATAGAATACCGGTTTTTATAGTTGAGTCCAAAAGAAATTGGAACTTTGGTACGAAAATCGGTCAAGCCGTTAACTGGATAGTTTATCTATCGCATTAAAAGAAGCCACTATATTTTTCCCGCTCAATTTTGCTTTATATAAAGCCTGATCGGCATGATCGATGAATGTAATCATGTCCATTTCTTCTCCGGTATACGTCGCGATTCCGACGCTGATCGTAACGAATTTGTTCACCAGGCTTGCTTTATGAGGAATCTGCAGCGCTTCGATTTTGGCACGCATTAAATTCGCAACCACATGGGCACCGGCGCTATCAGTAAATGGTAAGATGATACCGAATTCCTCACCGCCATACCGGGCAGCCAGATCACCGGGACGTTTAATAACAGTGCTAAGTGCCTGGGCAACCTTCTTTAAACACTCATCTCCCGCCGGGTGTCCATAGGCATCATTGTAAAACTTAAAATTGTCAATATCGCAAATCGCCAGGGATAATGGAACCTTATTTCTTCTGCTGACCATTAATTCTTTCTTAAGGGTTTCATCAAAATATCTGCGATTATAAATTAAAGTCAGGCCATCCAGATAGGACTGATCTTCCAGAATTTTAATATTATTACCAAGTTTTGTTCCGTATCTGACAATCAGGACACAGCCCATTGTTGCGATCAATCCATGCGTGATGATCAGCACCCAGGGGGTATTGAACTTAACTGGAAAGGTAATACTAATCCCTCCCCGAATATCTCCGACTTGATAGCCCTGTTTTTCGTGACAAAGCAGGCAGCTTTGTTGCGTAATTAATGGTGCCATGTATCTAAAGTTTTCGATATCATTCTCGGGCTGATAGGCCACAAATTCCAGTTGGGAGTCGTTTTCGAAACCTTGTAAGGCGATAACCTCCCATGATTCGGCGGCATTCTCAGGACGAATAGGATTCAAACTGGTGATATGAAATTTGACATGATTGTCCTGGTTATAAATCTCGGAGATCAAACGGGTCATAAAAGCCGGATTAATTAAGGTTAAATCTTGTCCACTGGTTGTTGTAACATCCCTGTTTGGTATTTCTAAATATGGATTCGGTTGAATTAGGTCTGTAATTGGCACATAAACGCCACCATGCCGGGCATTCCATTCCCTAGTGGTCACGATGAGGGCGAAAAGCGACCTTGCACTCTCTAAATAAACCTGTTTTTGGTTTCTTTGGATTTGTGCAATGTTCCAAACAGCAGAAATTGCAATCAATAAGAGCCAGATGATCACCCCTAATGTGACGTATGTCTTCGTTCTGATGGTCATGTT
>CAZPIM010000079.1:0-12477 GCA_964586385.1 uncultured Anaerolineaceae bacterium | reverse complement strand
TAACAAGTTCTCTAACAAAAATACGTGATATCGATGTGCAAATTTTATTCCTGGAAAATGAAATAGTAAAAATCGTTAATCAAAACCAAATCCAGGGAGTGAATAGAATTTTGCTTAGAAAAAAACAAAAGAAATCATTTTATGATCAAAAGGTCCTAAAAAATATCGAAGTATTCAACAAAACAGAAATAATGGCAGAAATACGCGGGTTTGTTGATGAAAATCAATTTCAGATTGAAGTCTTTTCACCATCCTCCGGTCTTAGCAAAATTGCGATAGAAACGCTCGAAATCCACCTCAGGAACTGTTTTTCCTTCGTACCCTTTATTACAAATCCAAATAATGTAAAGGAGCTGCATAATTTACGTATTGCATTCAAAAATCTTCGTTATTCGGTTGAGCTGTTTCAGGATCTTTATCCTACATTAAAGGATTATTTAATAGTTTTAAAATTATTTCAGGACGAATTAGGAAAAATTCATGATTGTGATATCTGGTTGGATGATTTAGATATTTTTCGAAAAAAAGAACTCGACCGAATCAACAAATTCTATGGACAATCAGGTCCCTTCAATTTTATAAAGCCTGGAATAGATTTTCTTACAGAAGAAATCACGAATACACGAAATATGACATATGAATTATTTCTAAAACATTGGAATGAATATTTCCAGGATCAATTTTGGTCCCGCTTACGGGAACAATTCACCGAATTTCCCCCAATTGAACTGAATCAGGAAATTAGCACTGAACTTCCAGGTTAGAAAAACCAGGATTAAATGTCGTTAAATTCTGTTTTTAGGTATAAATTTATTTCTTTCTTATGAATTGTTAATTTTTCGTTGACATATAAAGCCTACAATTATTGTGGATATATTTAGGTTAATAATTGGAGAGATTTATTATGGAAATGGAAAAATTTACACAAAAAGCCCAAGAAGCATTGTTGAAATCCCAACAGATTGCTCGGGATTATAAACATCAAAATATCGAATCAATTCATATACTTGGAGCATTAATTTCACAGGATGAAGGGATCGTTTCTGCTATAACAACAAAAATAGCAGGTAGTGTTCTTGCATTAAGGGAAGCTGTATTCAAAGAAATTGATAAAAGGCCAAAAATTACAGGATATACTTCCGAAATAGGGTTGAGTCGATCATCATCTGACGTGCTAGCTGCAGCCGAAAGATTTTCAAAAGGAATGAGAGATGATTTCGTTTCGACTGAACATATTTTGTTAGCTCTGACTGAAAGTAATGAAAGTGGTTTACTAAAACAATTCGGTCTGACAAAAGACACAATCCTGAATGCATTAAAGGATGTTCGCGGAAACCAAAGAGTTACAACTCAAACTCCCGAAGATACTTTCCAGGCGCTTCAAAAGTATGGGCGTGATTTGACAGCAATTGCCAGACAAGGAAAACTGGATCCGGTGATTGGCCGTGATGACGAAATTCGTAGAATAATTCAGATTCTTTCAAGAAGGACGAAAAATAACCCTGCCCTGATTGGTGAACCTGGAGTTGGTAAAACAGCGGTTATTGAAGGGTTAGCGCAACGGATTGTAAAAAGGGACGTCCCAGAAGCATTAAAAAACAAGATACTTTTTCAATTGGACTTGGGTGCATTAATTGCAGGAGCAAAATATCGTGGAGAATTTGAAGAAAGATTAAAAGCTGTTTTAAAAGAAATTCAAGCATCAGATGGAGAAATTTTGCTTTTTATTGATGAAATGCATACTGTCGTTGGCGCAGGTGCAGCGGAAGGGGCAATGGATGCAGGAAATATGCTGAAACCGATGCTCGCACGTGGTGAATTGCATATGATTGGTGCAACAACATTGGATGAATATAGAAAATACGTTGAGAAAGATGCTGCCTTAGAACGTCGGTTCCAACCTGTTTTGATCGATGAGCCAAATGTAGATGAAACAATTAGTATTTTAAGAGGTTTAAAACAACGCTATGAAGTCCATCATGGTGTAAGAATCACAGATGCAGGAGTTATCGCTGCGGCAACCTTATCAAACCGATATTTGCCCGATAGAAAATTACCGGATAAAGCGATTGATCTTATTGACGAATCCGCCGCCAGATTAAGAACAGAAATTGATTCCAAACCACAGAAATTGGATGACGTGGATCGCCAAATTATGCAGTTGGAAATTGAACAACAAGCACTTTCAAAAGAAAAAGATAAAGCTTCCACGGATCGCTTAAAAAACATAGAAAAAGAGTTAGCTGATCTGAAAGAAGATTCAGCACAATTATCTATTCGTTGGAATACTGAAAAGTCAGCAATTTCGGAATTACGAACAATCAAAGAACGAATTGATCATACCCAAATTGAAATAGAAAGGGCTGAAAGAAATGCTGATCTTGAGGCTGCAGCTCGACTTCGATATGGGACATTGCGGGATTTGCAAAATCAATTGTCTGCTTCAGAAATAACGTTAAAAAACCTACAAGATCAAGGTGCTTTATTAAAAGAAGAAGTAGATGCAGAAGAAATCGCGAAAGTTGTTTCAAACTGGACAGGAATTCCTGTCTCACGTTTGATGGAAGCAGAGATGGCAAAATTAATTCATATGGAGGATAACCTCCATCAACGTATCGTTGGACAGGATGAAGCCGTAACTATTATTTCAAACGCAGTGCGGCGTGCTCGAGCAGGCATACAAGACCCTAATCGACCGATTGGTTCTTTTATTTTCCTGGGTCCAACAGGGGTTGGTAAAACCGAATTAGCTCGTGCTTTAGCTGAGTATTTATTTAATGATGAGCATGCAATGATCCGAATTGATATGAGTGAATATCAGGAAAAACACACAGTTTCCAGATTAGTTGGTGCTCCTCCTGGCTATGTTGGATATGATGAAGGTGGTCAATTAACTGAAGCAGTTCGACGGAGACCTTATAGTGTTATATTGTTTGACGAAATTGAAAAAGCACATCCGGAAGTTTTCAATGTCTTACTTCAATTGCTGGATGATGGAAGACTGACTGACGGACAAGGAAGAACTGTTGATTTTCGAAATACAATTGTCATTATGACAAGTAATTTAGGAAGTGAATTGTGGGCATTAAATAGCATTGTGACTAAAGATACACTATCTCAAACATTGCGAAATTACTTCCGCCCAGAATTCTTAAACCGAATTGATGAAATAGTCGTTTTTCACAATCTTGATAAAGGCCACATTCGAGAAATTGTAAAAAAACAATTAGACATACTTCGCGCATTTTTAGTCACGAAGGACATATATTTTACATTCTCGGAAAATGCGATAAATTATCTTGCAGATATTGGTTATGATCCTGATTATGGTGCCCGACCGTTAAAAAGAGCAATACAAAGGGAAATACAGGATGTGCTTTCATTAAAAATAATATCAGGTGAAATTAAAAGCGGAGATAAGATTGTTGTGGATTATGTTGATTGGCGGCTAGATTTTATCGTTACAAAATAATAAAACAAGTTCAATTTATGAAATAAAAGATCCCAAAAGGATCTTTTATTTCATATTCCAAAAAATAAGTCATTTTCTTTTTGTTCACCCCATATCGGTTCTGGAAAAGCACGCATAAATAAATCTTTGCTCCCAAAAACAGTCCGAAGCCAACCCATTATTCCTCCACCAGTTTTCGAGCCACCTTGACTGACATGACACGCAGAAGCTTCATTTCGCAATTTTGCGTACTTTGAATAATTTATTTCTGCATGAATTGGAAAATCAACTTCCGCAATAGCCTGTAAATCAATGTCCTTATTCTTTCCATAATGACGTGGATCTTTTCCCAATATTTGTAATATTCGCACCGTCCAACGCAAAAATTTCCGCGGAATCGTTTGGTAATATAATTTTTTGGGTAAATACACGCCAGAATTTATATTATTATCAGAGAATTTTTTATCATAGAAAGATCGAAATGCAATTTTGGTTGCTTCATGAATGCGAATATGATCCGGATGGTGATATCCTCCAATTGGATCAAATGTGATAATGACTTGGGGTTGAATTCGGTTAATTTCAACAATGATTTTTTCAGCGATTTCATCGGCAGAGTTTGCCCATAAAGAATTTGGATGTTGATTATGAATTGATCCTGGCATACCCGAGTCGCGATAATTTAGAAAAATTACTTCCTTAATACCCAATTGCTTAGAAGCACATCTTAATTCAAATTCTCTGCGATCTGCAGGATCATGGAATCCTTCCATGTACTTTTCTTCCATCTCACCTACTTCACCCCGCGTTCCACAAATCAGGTAAACATCATTTCCTTCTTGTGCATATTTGGCCAAAGTCCCACCGATTCCAAATGTTTCATCATCGGGGTGAGCGAGAACAGCTAAGAGAACTTTATTATTTTTGATATGATTTTCAATAACCATAATCTTCCAATCCAATTTCGTTTAATTTCAGTATCTTAATTGATTTGGTTCTATTGATTCGACCCATTTATTTGTGCCACCTTTAAGATTAAATACATTTAAATACCCCTGGTCTCTAAATTTCCTTACGACTCGTTCAGATCGAACACCATTTCTACATATAAAGACAATTGGGGTGATTTTATCTAACTCACTTTTCTGGTAAATTATTTTCTCATATGGAATATTTTTTGAATTGGGTATTACCGCAATTTCTCGCTCTACCGGATCTCGCACATCAATAAGCTCAATGCTCTCTCCATTTTCAATTTTCGTCTTTAACTCTGAAACGCTCATCTGCCAATCCAATGGAATCGGCGTTTCCAATGCATCATGCAGTGCACAAAATACTGCAGTATCTTCCAAACTGACAATTGTCGGATTATCACCGCATATGGAACAGGAAGGATTTTTTCTAAGTTTTATTTCCTGCAAAGAAATATCTAAAGCATCGTATAAAAATAGCTTCCCATATGCCGGCTCACCAATACCCAAAATTATTTTGATCACTTCCGTTGCTTGGAGTGTCCCGATTGTGCCTGGCAATACACCAAAAACTCCTCCTTCTCCACAAGTTGGAATTAATCCGGGTGGAGGAGGCGTTGGAAAAATACATCGGTAACATGGACCTTTTTGCGCATCAAAAACGCTAATTTGACCCTCAAATCGAAATATTGATCCATAAATGTATGGTTTATGAAAAAGCACACAATAATCATTGAGAAGATAGCGTGTTGAGAAATTATCGGTACCATCGATGATCATGTCGTAATCTTTGGCTATTGCTTCAATGTTTCTGGCAGAAATGTATTCGGCATAAGTTTCAATTTGTATAAATGGATTGAGGTCCTTTAATCTGAGTTCAGCTGAATTCACCTTTAATTCACCAATTTGACTTTCCCCATGCACGATTTGACGTTGCAAATTACTTGAATCGACAACATCGAAATCAACTAACCCTATTCGACCAATCCCGGCAGCGGCCAAATATAACGATATGGGTGACCCTAACCCGCCGGTACCAACAATCAAAACAGACGCTTGCTTGAGTTTTTCTTGTCCTTTTATACCTACTTCAGGAACCATTAAATGTCGTGAATATCTTAAAATTTCTTCCTGCGACAAAATTGTTTCCATATCATCTCCATTCATAGAATTCAATGTATGATAATACCAAAAAAAGTTCTTTATATATAAGAATTTAAAGGGTTCGTCAGGTTTGTTTCGAATTGCTTGTAATGATAAAATGAAATTATGCATGTCATTATGACCCATGAACAAGCGGATTTTGATGCAATAGCATCTTTACTTGCTGCTGCATTATTATATGAAGATACGTATGCTTTGATTCCCAAAAAGATGAATCGAAACGTCGCTTCTTTTATTGATCTATATGGTGATGAACTACCTTTTTATGATAGTAAACAGGTACCACAACAAACTATTGAAAAAGTAACCCTGGTAGACACACAAGCCCTGGTGACAATTAAAAGGTCCTCGAAAAATTTGTCTGTCCACGTGATCGACCACCATTTAAAAAAAGAAGATTTTCCCTCTCAATGGACAAGTGAATTCAGAAATTCTGGTGCGTGTTCAACGATTCTGATTGAAAAACTGCAACACAAAGAAATCCAATTAAATACAATTCATTCCACATTACTACTGTTAGGGATTTACGAGGACACCGGTTCACTATCATATGCCAGCACTACTCCAGGTGATTTGTTGGCTGCTGCATTTTTATTGGAAAATAATGCAAGTTTAGCGATTGCGAATCAATATTTAAATCCACCTTTATCAGACACACAAAAAGAAATCTATAATGCTCTTTTACGCAATATTGAGCATCATGAAATTCTAGGCAATAGAATTATCACTTCGCGAACGAATGCTGAACAATTGAATGAAGAGATTTCAAGTATTGCACATAAAATTCGGGAGCTGCTGGATCCGGATGCGCTTTTTTTATTAGTCAAGATGACAGAAGGAATCCGATTAGTAGCCAGATCAACATCTGACCAAATTAATGTTTCAAAAATTGCTCAATATTTCGATGGTGGAGGACATCCACGGGCTGCAGCTGCATTAATTCAATCAGATCGAAGTGAATCACAATTAGAAAAAGAATATTCTCATTTACTGGAATTACTGCCAACATACATTGAGCCAACCATAAAAGTTGGGCAAATTATGTCAAAAAATCCTCTTTTGATTACCCCGAAAACGAGTGCCCTGGAAGCCACTCAATTAATGCAGCGATATGGGTATGAAGGTTACCCGGTAGTTGAAAATGATCAAATAGTGGGACTTTTGAATAGACGAAGTGTGGATCATTCAGTCCGACACAATTTAAATTTATCCGCTGCAAGCTTAATGGAGGCTGGTCGTGTTTATGTTGACGACTCCAGTACCTTGGAAGATGTTCAAAAAATAATGTCCGAATCAGGCTGGGGTCAAATACCTGTCATATCGTCAGTCACAAAGAAGATTATTGGAATTGTTACCAGAACTGATTTGATTAATGCTTTTGGCAAAACAAAAAAACTCAATGGAAGCACAAAGAACTTAACGCCATTAATTACACGAACATTATCAATTGACAGAATTAACTTTTTAAATTTGATTGCAAATCATGCTTTTTTTAAAAAGATGCCTGTTTATATTGTAGGTGGTTTCGTCAGGGACCTCATCGCAGAAAGACCGGTTTTGGATTTTGATATAGTTGTTGAAGGAGACGCAATTGAGTTAGCCAAATCTCTTCAATCAAAATACAAAGGAAAGATCAGTACCCACAAACGTTTTGGTACAGCAAAGTGGATCATTAAATTTAACCAGGATGTAATCATTGATTGTTCACCGGACTTGAAAACTTTAATTAGCTCAGAATTGCCGGAAAGCATTGACTTTATCAGTGCAAGAACAGAATTTTATGATCACCCTACAGCTTTACCACAAGTTGAAAGATCAAGTATAAAACTTGATTTACACAGACGTGATTTTTCGATAAATACGTTAGCCCTCCGTCTGGATGGCCAGCATTTTGGTGAATTATATGATTATTGGGGTGGACTGAAAGATTTAAATGATGGAATTATTCGTGTACTGCATTCTTTATCTTTTGTAGACGATCCAACACGATTAATCCGGGCAATTCGATTTGAACAAAGGTTCGCTTTTCAAATTGAACCCAGAACTTTACAACTTCTTATCGAAGCACTTGATCTTTTAAAACAGGTCTCCGGAGATCGAATTCGGCATGAATTGACTTTAATTCTGCAAGAAGTTTCTCCAAAGCCTGCATTACTTAGACTGGAAGAACTTAAAATCACAAAAAGCATCCATCCAGGATTAAGCATAGATGAACAAATAGTGGATCAAATCACAGTGATTTTAAATTCACAGGTACCTGATTTTTGGAGAACCGCAAACACGACAGTAAAAGATTTCAAATCAATAGAAATCCTTTTTATCACATGGTTTATGAATTTCACAAAAGAGCATCGATCAATTTGTAAAAGATTAAGGATGTCTGCCAGAGTGATGGAAGGATGTGCAAAGGCAATTGAATTCAAAAATCATTCAGACAAGTTGTTTAATTTAAGGCCAAGTGAACTTACAGAAATATTTGATTCCATTCCGCATGAGGTTCTTTATATTTTTTATCAACTATCTGATGATCCAAAAATAAAAGAAAATATCCAAACCTATTTTTCACACTGGAAAATGGTCAAACCATTTACAAGTGGAACAGACTTACAGAACTTAGGCATAAAACCAGGCCCAATTTATCGCATGATTTTGAAGAAATTAAGGGATTTATGGCTTGATGGTTCAATTTCGAATGTGGATCAGGAAATCATTGTTTTAGATGAACTAATTAAATCCTCGTAAAACCATGAGACATATTTTACAAATTCCATCGAAAAATTTGCAGGACAAGATCATCTTTCGGCTTGTAAAAAGCTCAGATCTTCCTCTATTAGAATGGGATGGCGAATTTACACATTTTCGTAATGTTTTTAAAAATGCATTCGAAAAATCAAAAACCGGGAAAAGCAAATTATGGGTTGTGGAAATTAGAGGTGAAGGACTAATTGGTCAGGCGTTCGTGCAATTAATTTCCTCGAGGCTGGATTTAGCAAATGGAGTGGATAGAGCTTATATCTATGCATTCCGATTTAAAGAAATCTATCGGAACATTGGTTTGGGTTCTTCACTATTAAATAAGATCGAATCTGACTTAATAAATAATAATTATAAAGAAGCAACATTAAATGTCTCGAGAGAAAACCTTAGAGCCATTCATTTTTACCAAATACATGGTTTTAAAATCGTGGCAGAAGAAAGTGGTGAATGGAGCTATCGGGATCATAATAATGTGTTGCAAAATGTTATAGAACCTGCCTGGAAGATGGTCAAGTACTTAACTTGATCATCGAGAATTTATTAAAAAATTATCATCAGCAATAAAATTCTTTCGCTGTTATAATTGAAATCCTAAATATCTGAATTTTTCTTTGACATTATGCCTTATTTCCCTTAAAATTTGAGGGCTATCTAGCCTATAAAAAATGCTTTAAGAAGGGTATGGTTCATGAAAGAATATAAATCCGAGTCAATTCGTAATATAACACTGGCGTCACACTCCGGCGCTGGAAAATCAATTCTTGGAGAAGCATTGCTTTTCTTTACTGGTGCCATCAATCGTATGGGGAAAATTGAAGATGGATCAACGGTTTCTGATTTTGATGATGAAGAACATCGTCGCAGTATCAGTATTTATACTTCCGTTCTTCCCGTCGAATACAAAGATATTAAGATAAATATCCTCGATACCCCCGGTTATACAGACTTTTTAGGTGAAGAAATCAGTGCTTTACGTGTTTCAGATGCGGCCATCATTTTATTGGATGCAGTTGCCGGAATCGAAGTTGGTACTGAACTGGCATGGAATTACAGTGGAGATTTCAATCTGCCCAGATTTTTATTAATTAATAAAATGGATCGTGACAACGCGAATTTCCAAAAATCATTGACTGCTTTTCAGGAAATGACCAGTGTTCGTTTGCTTCCTATCCAATTACCTTGGGGCGAACAAGCTGATTTCAAAGGTGTGATCGATCTGATTAACATGAAAGCTTTCAAAGGTGTCGGAAAAGAAGTTGTCGAAATTCCTTCCGAATATCAGGATGCTGCAGAAGAAGCACATATGGCCATTATCGAAGCAGCTGCCGAAGGCGAAGATTCCTTAATGGAGAAATTCTTTGAGGAAGGAACACTTTCTGCGGAAGAAATTTATCGTGGTTTAAAATCAGTTGTCCAAAATGGTACATTTGTACCTGTTCTTGTTTCCTCGGCTACTCATCAGGTAGGAATTGTTCCTTTACTGGAAAACATCATTAATTTATTCCCATCTCCAGTGCAAGCTGGTCCTTTTAAAGCTTTGGATAAAGCAGGTAGCCAAATCGAATTAAAAACAGATGACTCAGGTCCATTAGCGGCTTATGTCTGGAAGACTACAGCGGATCCTTTTGTTGGTAAACAAACATATTTCCGTGTTTATTCAGGTGTTGTCAATTCTGATAGTCGTATTTGGAATCATGACAAAGCATTGGAAGAACGCGTTGGTTCAGTAAGCATTCCACGAGGAAAAGAAGCGACCAATATAAAAGTAATTCACGCAGGTGATATTGCAGTCGTACCAAAGCTTTCTGAGACCGTAACGGGCAATACGCTTGGAGATAAATCATTCCCAGTAACATTACCATCAGCAAAATATCCAAATGCTTTGTATCGAGTTGCAATTTCTCCAAAAACGCAAGCAGATTCTGCAAAAATCAGCACTGTATTAACCCGTCTTTGTGAAGAAGATATGACACTTTCCTGGGTAAATGATCCCACCACCCGACAGACTGTGTTGCAAGGTATGGGAGACCAACATATTGATGTTGCAATCAGGCGAGCCTCTAGCAAATTCCAATTAAATGTTAATATCGCAGAGCCAAAGGTCCCCTACAAAGAAACAATTTCCAAAGAAGGTATCGGAGTCTATCGTCACAAAAAACAAACTGGTGGTTCCGGTCAATTTGGGGAAGTTCACCTGAAAGTTTTACCAAATGAAGGTGAATTTGAAATGACATGGGACGTGTTCGGCGGTGCGATTTCTTCATCCTATTCATCATCAATTCAAAAAGGCATTTTGAGCACGATGAAGGATGGCATCATTGCTGGTTATCCAGTTTATGGTGTGAGAGCATCCATTTTCGATGGCAAGGAACATCCTGTAGATTCCAAACCGGTTGCATTTGAAATAGCCGGACGTGAGGCATTTAAAATTGGATTTCAAGAAGCGGGACCCGTGCTTATGGAACCAATTATGACTGTCAAAATCACAGTACCGGAAGCAAATATGGGTGACATTATGGGTGATCTAAATACCCGTCGTGCCCGTGTTCAAGGGATGGATACTGATCGTGGCAGATCAGTTGTTATTGCCCTGGTTCCACTTGCAGAAATGCTGAGATATACAACACAATTACGATCACTGACTGGTGGACGCGGAATCTTTGATATGGAATTTGATCATTTTGAAAGAGTTCCTGCCCACTTACAACAGGAAATTATTGAAGCTCATAAGAAAGAAATGGAAGAAAAAGAGTAATTCTTCTACGAATTAAAAAACAGTCTCTACAAAAAAATGTAGAGACTGTTTTTATTTACCACTTGATATTATAGAACGTTTGTGCTATTATCAATAAACAGAGGTTATTATGACAAATCCAAACAGGTTCATATTTTTAGGTGTAATTGCAGGGATCACTGTGTTAATTCTTTTTGCCACTCATTTATCAAAACCCAATGAAGTTGTTTTGGCTTCACCTAACGAAGAAACAATTCCAAACAAGGAAGAAGTTAATGAAGATTCCTTGGAAAATGAAAAAAATAAGGTGGGTGAAGAAGTAAATTGCTCCCTCCCAAATTCCTATCCGGCTCTTGTTTTACAATGGTGTGAAATAATAGAAAATAGTGCCGCAAAATATAATCTTGAGGAAAGATTAATTGCTGCTGTAATTCTACAAGAATCAGGTGGGCAAGCAGAAGCTTACAGCGCATCAGGGGCAGTCGGATTGATGCAGATCATGCCAAGTGATGGGATTGCAGCGAATTTCCAGTGTATTAATGGACCGTGCTTTTCTTCCCGTCCAACTATGGATGAACTGTATAATCCCGCGTTTAATATAGAGTTTGGAAGTAAAATGTTAATTAATCTGTTCGAAACACATGGCAATTGGAGAGATGCATTAAAATATTATGGACCAATGGATGTTGGTTATTATTATGCAGACATTATCTTGAATATTTATGAAAACTACCAATAACCACTCTAACTTAACATCGAAAAGGCAATGAGATATTTCCTTAAATTAGCATCATTGATCATTTTTCTAATTCTATTATCTGGTTGTAAACCGGAAGATCTCCGGATAATGACCAGTAATTCAATCAATATTGAATTTAACGGCGAACAATGTCTACCTTTAGAATCATTTGTTCCCCCAAATGAAGAAATTGCTGTATCTATAAAAAACACCAGCTCTTTTGATTTTACCTGGCATGTCATCATTTTTCCCATTTCAGAATCGATTGAATTAAGCGATCCGGAGAACACCATATTTTCTGCAAGCGTACCTGCCGGGCAGCAACTGGATTTCATATTTACTTCTCCAACATTAACCGCCAGATATGACACCTTATGTGTTCCGGATTTAAACCCAGAAAAAAGAATTTTGAAATATTTATTAGTCGTTGATCCTTACCCGACACAAGTAAAATAAAATTTTTAATTTATAAAAGATAAGTTCCGACAGTTCATAACACCACGCTGGAAAATGAAACCTAGGGAAGATCATTGCCTTATAATGAATGTTACAGAGGCTTTTTTTCCCTTCACAATCAATACAAGCGTGGTATAATAGCGAACATTGCGCGGGAGTCGCCAAGTGGTAAGGCATCAGCCTTCCAAGCTGATATTCGCGGGTT
>CAZPIM010000078.1:0-12497 GCA_964586385.1 uncultured Anaerolineaceae bacterium | reverse complement strand
AGTGATCATGGTCAGAAATGGGTGGCAAATGAACGCTTGCCATTAATAATTCGCTTTCCCAAAGGTGAATTTGCTGCCCGACCGATTTTGAATGGTCAAAATATCGATATTGCACCTACATTATTGGACTTTCTTGGGACGAACATCCCTGATTGGATGAATGGAATCTCACTTTTAACAGAAAACGACAATCAAAGATTGGTTTATTCTGTAGATGTAAAAGAATCTCTGACTGAAGATGAGAAACGAAACAATAATTCAACAGGGGCATATAATCCTCCGTTTTATCAGTTTGGAAAGATTTCGATGATTGATTGCGATCGATTTTACGAATTACAATTAGATGGTGGTTTCAATCTGGTTAGCAGCACAATTGAGTCCTACGAAACACTATGCGATTACCAGGTCACATCCGATCATGAGGCAATTCGCTTGATGACAGAGCATCTTGCTCAGAATAAATTTGATACAACCACGTTGGAAGAATGGTTGAAATCGCTTCCAACTCCATAATAATTAATACATTTTCAGTACCGCAAGAAATTTTTATTGAGTCGTATGAATATCCACGTCTTCTGGCTGGGTGATATGACAGACTGTGCATTTTGAGAGTGGTCCTGGGCTATCCTGAAGTTGGATGAATTTAATGCCATCATTTACTTGATTTGATGGGGCAATGGCATGCGGACTATCATGACAGGCTGCGCAATAGATTCCTTCATGTGCTGTGGAATTGCGGTAAAGAACTTGATTTTGGGTTATATCTGTGTGGCAACCACTTTGTGAACAGGTTGGTTCGTTTAACCAGGGATTTGGATTCTGAGAAACATCTTCCAATCCGCCATGACAGTCAATACAAGTCATGTCATGTTCGGTAGACATGACATCACGTAAGCATTGGGTTGTGGGTCCGGGGTGGCAATTGTAACAACCTTCCTGAGTGTCGGGTACGATTTCTTTATGTTTATCGTGCATAGCCCGCGAAAGATTTGGTATTCCTGATACGCCTGGCGCTCCCAGAGCATTCGAAGCATGACATTCAGCACATAAGACCGGACGGCGATCCATCAATGGTGTGGTGTGTCCACTCGGGTACTCATCAGCGTTTTCTCTGTCATGTAATGTAAGGATATTGGTTTCAATTCTGCCAGTTGCTATATCCTCCACACCGCCGTCGAAATGGCAATTGTCGCAGCGCATTTCTGTCGAAACAGGAGCGACGACTGTCAAACTCGCCAGTTCCTGGCCTGTGTTAAGATCACTGGCAATAATTTCAGCAAGCTGATATGGATATGCTGTAGTTGGAGCGGAATCCTGAAATTCAGTGAGCGGAATACCATCAGCTGAAAAGTGATCTTCTTTTACATCCATTTCACCTGATAATCCTTTTCCGGTCAAACCGATATTATCTGGCAAGGGTTCCGGCAAATTGAATAGGGACTGTGCGTACGTCCAAAAATTAGATTTTCCTACAGAATAGGTGTTGTTAGGAAAAGAATACTCGACTTTAATGTTGTTTGTGACAATTTGAGGTGGATCGCCCCTCTGTATGATCTGTGCCCAAAGTGTGTTGTATGGGGGAAGGACAGCCAAATCTCTGAAGTCTCGGTTGTAACAATGCATGCCCAAATCATTCCACCCTAACAATACAAATTCACTTGAAGATTGTACGTTTTGATTAGTGATCAAGGGTAAAAAACTGACGAATGGAAAATCAAAAAGCATGGTTATTTGTGTGTCACCAACTACTGGTGTTGCTGCATTTATTTTTTCTGATGGAATAAAAAAAGCCATGAAAGTACTCAGTAAAAACAGCATAGTAAGGGAGACGAAATACAGAATCTTAAAAGATTTCTTTTTTAACATTGAACTTCTCCTTTTGCTAGCCCTCAATTGCGAATATTCCAAAATTAAAGGTAGCGAACAACCCTATCTCTATAATAATGGTCGGAAAAGTCTAATTAAAGTTACGGTTTAAGTGATGGCTGCAGCCAGATTGTGAATCCATTTTTTGGATCGCACACGAGGAATGACAAAAATTAGTTTAAAAACTTCTTCTGAAAGTACCAATGCATACACACCAAATACCGGCCAATCCAGTACAAAAGCACCAATAAATGCTGATGGAACGCCAATTAACCAGATCGAACACATTTCCAAAATAAGTGCATATCGGGTGTCTCCACCTGACCTGAGTAACCCAATAAAAATAATCAGATTGCTGACACGAACCCACATCGTTAATCCGTAGATCAGCAGGATTGTAAAGGCAAATTTATAGGATTCAGGTTGTATATTATACAAGGAGAGCAAAAAGGGTCGTAATAAGATAACCAGAAGTCCAATAAGCAATGCACTGGAGATGCCCAGGAATAAAAACCTTTTTCCATAATCGTAAGCCAGATCTTCTCGACCAGCTCCAATCTGATTTCCAATCATAATTGCACAGGAATTTGCAAGTCCAATGAAAATCACAAAGGACATATTTTCAATCGTTCCATTAATATTAATGGCAGCTATTGCATCCGTACCTATATGAGCATAAACCGCATTGTACGTTGTAATACCCATCGACCAAAAAAATTCATTAATGGCTGCGGGCAAGGAAGTCCAGAGTACTTTCTTAAAAAAGGAAAACGAATATTTAAGTTCACGGATTTTTGCTGCTGCCGCTGTCCGGTATTTATAAGATAGATACACAATTAATAAAAACTCAAGAGAGCGTGCGATCATTGTTCCTATCGCAGCACCTTCAACTCCCATTTCTGTAAAACCAAGATTTCCAAAAATGAATAAATAATTCAAAAAAATCTTCAAACTCAAAGCAAATGTTGTCACAATCATTGGCAGGCGCACATTTTGTGCACTTCTCAGTACCGCCATAAAAGTCATGGAAATTGCGGTAGGAATATAGCTATAACCAACAATGCGAAGATATTTACTTCCCAAATCAATGACTGCCTGGTCATTCGTATATAAACCAAGCACTTTCTCGGGAATTAATATGGCGGCAAGTGAGTAAATAGTGCCAACTGCAGCACTTAATGTAAGCCCAATACCTAAAACACGTCGTAAATTATAGATATCACCTTTTCCCCAATATTGTGCTGTGAAAATCGCAATCCCGCTATTAATCCCAAAAATAAGAATCGTCAAAAGAAAAAATATCTGATTCGCCAAACCCAGAGAAGCAATTGCAACTTCACCTAATTGCCCAACCATGACTACATCCAACAACCCAGTTAAGGCTGAAAAAAATTGTTGAATTGTGATCGGGATTGCGATTGTCAAAAAAGCGGAATAAAAATGTCGGTCCTGAAATATCTTTGAAAACATGACGAAGAATTCCTGATTCAAGGCAAATTGGCCCTGTTTGAGTTTAATCGAGGGCAGGTTTTCTGTCGAGAAGGAAATATTGAGGAAAATATTGAAAGAAAAATTAAAAACGAACGCAACGTCCAACGTCAATAACGGAAAAAAATCATAAAGATAGAATCAAATTTTTGCCAATCGCAAAAATCTTTAACTTGGTTTGTGAATCCAACCTTAAAAAAAGATTTTTCACTCTTAAAAAATAAACAATTTTAAGAGAGGAACAAGCAGAAGCGCACTTTCATCATGCTATAATCACTTTTGTGAGTTGTGATCGCAGGGTGAAGCAAGATTTACTAATCTTTAATGACTAGACAAATTTAAGATTCAAATTTTCATATTTATCATGGATTGTAAGGGAGAAATTAATGTCATTTGCCCATTTACATGTCCATACAGTTTATTCATTACTGGATGGCTTTAGTAATATTAAAAAATTGATAAAACGTGTAAAAGAAATGGGCATGCCGGCAGTTGCAATCACCGATCACGGCACGATGTTTGGTTCGATTGATTTCTTTAATACCGCAACTTCGGAAGGAATTAAGCCAATTATTGGCCTCGAGAGCTATTTATCCCCACGTCGCATGCATGAAAAAGACGTTAAGCTGGATAAACGCAGTTCCCATCTATTATTGTTAGCTGAAAATCAGACTGGTTATCAAAATTTATTAAAAATTGCCAGTGCCGGTCAATTGGATGGTTTTTATTATTATCCCCGAATTGATCACGAATTTTTGGCTGCACATTCAGAAGGATTAATTGCAACATCGGGTTGTCTTGCAGCAGAGATTCCGCGAGCGCTCAAAGAAAATGATATCGGATTAGCCAGACAGAAAATGGACTGGTATTTCCAGGTGTTTGGTCGGGACAGATTCTTTTTAGAGTTACAGGATCATCCAATAGACGACTTAAAACGCGTTAATAATTTGCTGCTTGAATTGGGAAAGCCGTTTAATGCGCAATTTGTAGCGACTAATGACGTTCATTATATAGAAAAAAGTGACGCCCGTTATCAGGATATTTTATTAGCCATTCAAACAGGATCCTTATTAAAAGATCCGAATCGAATGAAAATGAATGATGATTCGTATTACCTCCGGTCTCCGGAGGAAATGCAGGCGTCATTTGGCCATGTACCTGGAGCAATAGAAAATACCCTGATCATTGCTGACCGTTGTGATGTAAATCTTAAAAATAATCAATATCATTTGCCCCGCTTTGACGTACCTGAAGGGTGCACGACGGAAACTTACTTGCAATCTTTGTGTGAAGAAGGATTACACCGAAAATACGCCGATAGAGTACGAGACCCAAAAGTTCGTGAGCGCTTGGATTACGAATTAAGTGTCATCCATAATATGGGATTTGATGCATATTTCTTAATTGTTTGGGACTTATGCATGTACGCAAAACGTGAGGGGATCTGGTATAACGCCCGTGGATCTGCAGCAGGATCCATGGTGGCATATTGTCTGGATATAACTTTAGTCGAACCTTTGAATCACGGCTTATTATTCGAGCGGTTTCTGAACCCCAGCCGTGTGTCTATGCCGGATATTGATCTGGATTTTCAGGATGATCGTCGCTCCTGTTTAATCAAGTATTGCGCTGATAAATACGGTCATGATAAAGTTGCAGCGATTATTACGTTTGGTACTTTGGGTGCCAAAGCGGCAATACGTGATGTTGGCAGAGTAATGGACATACCCTTATCCGAGGTGGATCAGGTTAGCAAAATGATCCCTTCTACACCCAGTAAACCAATTACTATACCGGATGCACTGGAAGAAGTAAAAGAGTTAAAGGAATTATATGATACGGTTCCTTATTTAAAAGAGTTGATTGATACTGCACACCATATGGAAGGGGTCGTACGAAATGTTGGCACGCATGCAGCTGGTATTGTCATTACAGATGAACCGGTCACGAATTACGTACCCATTCACCGTCCAACCAGTAATTCAGATGATACACCTGTAAAGTCGGTAACCCAATATGAGATGGCGCATTTAGATGCACTGGGACTTTTGAAGGTGGATTTTTTGGGTCTGGCGACGTTAACTGTAATGGCGCGCGCCTGTGCAATGATCAAAGCCAGACATGGAATTGAATTTTCACTGGAAAATATTCCCGTAGATGATGAACCTACGTTTGAATTTCTTGGCACTGGGCATACTGCGGGTGTTTTTCAACTGGAAGGCTCGGGCATGACTCGCTACCTGGTGCAAATGCAACCCAAAAACCTGGCACAAATTATCGCCATGGTTGCACTCTACCGCCCTGGTCCTCTTGAATTTATCCCCTCTTATATAAAACGCATTCATGGTGAAGAGGAAGTCACATACCGGCATGCGGTTATGGAACCCATTTTTAAAGAAACGTATGGTATAGCGATATATCAGGAACAAATTATGTTTGCCGCAATGGAAATAGGTGGTTACACTGCCGCGGAAGCGGATGGGTTGCGAAGTGCGATTTCCAAGAAAAAGGCAAAAGAAATTGAACTGCATCGCCAAAAGTTCATTAGTGGAGCTGAATCTCTTGAAATTATGGATCGGGAAACTGCCGAAGCAATTTTTACCGATTGGGAAAACTTCGCAAGATATGGTTTTAATAAGAGTCATGCAGCAGATTACGGCATCATCGCAGTTCAGACCGCGTATTTGAAAAAACATTTCCCATTTGAATATATGACAGCACTACTCTCTGCATCGAAAAACGAGATGGAGAAAGTTGCTTTTTATGTATCCGATTGTCGCGATTTAGGAATCGAGGTCCTTCCACCGGACGTAAATTCCAGTGATTGGGATTTTTCAATTGAGGATTTGGCAGATGGAAAATCGGTAATTCGTTTTGGCTTAGGTGCTGTCAAGAATGTTGGTCAGACACCGGTTCAAATTATTTTAGATGCGCGCAAGTTGGATGGTCCATTCGACACAATTAATGATTTTGCAAAACGGGTGGATCTTCGCCTGGTTGGTAAACGTGCTTTGGAAAGCCTGGTTCGGGTAGGTGCGCTGGATAAATTTGGTGACAGGCGGGCAATTCTTGAAGCATTAGATCGCATTACAGCCGTTTCGACAAGTCATTTTAAGGCTGCGTTATCCGGTCAAATGAGTATTTTTGGGTTGGATTCAACAGTTGTGGAAGAAATTGAGCTTCCAAAACTGCCCGCATTACAGATCCGGGAATTATTGGAATGGGAAAAAGAATTAATTGGTCTGTATGTGTCTTCCCATCCGATGCAGTCATATACACAAATACTAAAGAAAAAAATTACCCGTTATTCCTCTCAACTTTTAGAAATGAATAGCAAAAGTACAGTTATCGTAGGGGGAATGATCACTCGTTTTCGAAGACTGCAAACCAAAAATGGCAAAGATATGTGCTTTGCAACAATGGAAGATATGCACGGTCCGATTGAACTGGTGATTTTTCCTAATACATGGACCCGTTATCGAGAATTTATTCAAATTGATCGAATTTTATTGGTTGAAGGAAAATTGGATAATGATGGAAACGAACCAAAAATTTTGGTTGATTCGATCATTGAGCCTTTATTGGAAAACTCAAAAGATGGTCAGATTGAAAATCAGGTTGAAATGTCTGCAGATTCAAATTCATCAACAAAAGTGGATGATTATGGATACGAAATCATTTTTGGCGGTGAAGGCGAATTAAATGAAGAAAGTAAAATGACTTTGATCGAACCACCAGAATTGCAGTATAATCTCGCCGTTGATATAAAAAAGCAGCCTCCACAACAGTTTACAGAAGCATTTCCTGAAGATGATGATATGCCACCTGCACCTGACTTTCCGGATGATTGGTTTCCACTTCAAGCCACTGCATTCGAAGAGAGATTGGAATTTGCAGATCCACAAGAAGAAGGCAAAGAAGAATCTACATCGTTTGAAATAATTGAAAAAACTGATGAAATTGAAACAAAAACAATCATCGCAAGTACATTGGCACAAGAACACATTGCACCTCAAAGACCAAAAATAACAGAATTACCTGTGGTGATCCCTCCTTTGGAAGTGTTTTCGTTTCAAAAAGACACGGACAAAGCCAATCTTCACATGATAACCGTTGTTTTAAGATCAAATTTCAATGAAGCAGATCAAGGCGTGTTGAGGATGAAGCGGGTTGTTGGATTATTACGATCATATCCAGGGAAAGATCGTTTTGGAGTTTTAATTTTTGAGCGAGGAAAACATTTTCGATTTGAATTCCCTAACGATACAACAGGATATTGTCCGGAATTAATGTGGAAGCTGCAAAAATTAGTTGGAGAAGAAAACGTGCAAATTGAAATTATGCATGTGCATTAAAAAATTTTTTGCAGGACGAAAATAAAATATGACAAAGAAAATCGAAAAAATTGCTGTGCTGACCTCTGGAGGTGACGCACCGGGAATGAATCCGTGTATTCGCGCGGTTGTGCGCACTGCATTGGCGCAAGGGATTCAGGTAGTTGGCGTTCAAGGGGGTTATGAAGGACTGATCCAGGGAAATTTCGAGGTTATGGGTGCCCGGGATGTGGGTGGTATTTTACAAAGGGGCGGAACAATTTTGCAGACTGCGCGCAGTAAAGAATTCCGTGAGCGACAAGGGCAAATGAAAGCCATCCGTCAGTTGAATAATGAAAGCATTGATGGTTTGGTTGTGATCGGCGGAGATGGTTCAATTAATGGTGCACAAAAATTAGTTGAGCAGGGTGTGAATGTAATTGCTATTCCTGCCAGTATCGACAACGACATTTATGGAACAGATATGTGTATTGGGGTCGATACAGCACTCAATACGATTGTGGATGCGATTGATAAACTAAGAGATACCGCGTCTTCCCATAGTCGTGCTTTTTTGGTGGAAACAATGGGGAGATTATCCGGTTATCTTGCAATACATGCCGGAATTGTTGTCGGAGCTGAAATGGTTTTGATTCCGGAAATACCTTTCACGGTCGACGAAATTGCTTCTGTAGTCGATAATGCATACTTGCGCGGGAAGAACCATGCCATCATTGTTGCCGCAGAAGGAGCAAAACCTTCAGTGACGGAATTAGCTGCCATGATTGAAGAACGCAACCTTGGATTCCACGTTCGCGTAACGATTTTAGGACATATACAACGCGGTGGACGTCCAACAGCTTTCGACAGGATGCTGGCATCCAGAATGGGTTATAAAGCGGTCGAACTTATTACTTCAGGACAACAAGGTGTGATGACGGGTCTGGTTGGAAGCATTATTGCTGCGGTTCCATTTTCTGAAGTTGTCACCAGGAAAAAAAGTGTCAATATGGAATATATTGAAATGGCCAGACAATTGGCCAAATGAACAGTTTGTTTTCTAAGTAAATTTAATTTCAAATTGGGTGTTGAACAGATTTGAAAAGGTGATTAGTGGCGTTCTGATTGATTGGATATCTTTCATTAATAAGAGCGAATTACACCTTTTTACTTCCAATCATCTTCATGCCATCCATAAAAACCCCGCAATGGAACAAAAACGACCGGGATTAGTTCTTCTGTTTCCAGGGAACCATCAGGTAATTTTTTGATTCGCTGCAATATCTGATGACCACTACCGCCAACAGGTAAAATGATTCGCCCTCCAATCTTGAGTTGATCGATCAAAGGCTGTGGAACTGCAGGTGATGCAGCCCCGACTAAAATAGCATCAAACGGTGCATAATTTTTTAATCCGAGAGATCCATCCTGGCAAATGACTTGAACATTATCATAATTTAGTTGAATCATTATTTTTCTTGCGAAGTCTGCCAATTCTTGAAACCGCTCAATTGTATAAACCTGCCTGACCAATCGACTTAGAACTGCAGCCTGATAACCGGATCCGGTACCAATTTCCAGCACTGTATCTTCCGGCTTCAATTGTAATTGTTCAGTCATGTATGCCACGACATAGGGTTGTGAAATGGTTTGATCAAAACCGATCGGTAAAGGACGGTCTTGATACGCCATGCTTTGCAAATCATTTTCTACAAAGCGATGGCGTGGAACGATACGCATCGCAGCTAGTACATTGGGGTCATTAACCCCACGTCGCTGAATTTGATCACGCACCATTTTTTCCCTGGCATGTTCTTCAGAATTCATTGTTTACCCAGTTAAATAAATTTACTGATATAGGTATTATAGCAATCTGGAAGATTTGCGTGTCAAATTTCTACTAATTTGCCGATCAACCTTACCCATAGGATAATCTTTTAGTGC
Organism: uncultured Anaerolineaceae bacterium; assembly: GCA_964586385.1. Lineage (GTDB taxonomy): Bacteria > Chloroflexota > Anaerolineae > Anaerolineales > Anaerolineaceae > UBA6170. Next base: position 2,886 of record CAZPIM010000078.1, on the reverse strand, counting down.
AGAAACCTCCACCCAGGCAATTTGTTTTGCTTCAACCGGAAATGGCTCACCCTCGATAATTCTGCAAAAAAAAGCGTGCAGTGTGATCCGAAAATGTGTAAATGCATGTTGATAGACACCAAATGGTTCGCCAACATCAATTTTGCAATTTAACTCTTCCTGAATTTCGCGGGTTAGTGATTGATCCAGTGTTTCTTCTGCTTCCAGTTTGCCACCAGGAAATTCCCACATCCCTGCCAATAAACCCTTTCCGGGGCGTTGAGCGATTAGAATCTTATTATTCCTTTGGATAATCGCAGCTGTAACGACATAATGGGGAATCTTTTTTTTCTGCGGTAATATTGGCCTTTGTTCTTGGACCCCTAAAGTTAGTGAAAAGCAGAGTTTTTGTAAGGGGCACAATAAACATTGCGGATTTCGCGGTAGGCAAATGCTGGCTCCCAGATCCATAATAGCCTGATTAAAATCACCTGCTCTACCTGGTGGCAGATGTTCTTTTGCCAAACGCCACAATTCTTTCTCACCGGCAGGTGAACGAGCAGGTATTTCCAGATTGAATACCCTGGCCAGAACTCTGCGAATATTTCCATCCAAAGCGGCTGCATTTTGACCAAAAGCCATGGATGCAATTGCACCCGCTGTATATTTCCCGATTCCGGGAAGGGATTCCAGATCACTGACATTTTCTGGTAGTTTTCCATCAAATGACAGCATAATAATTTTTGCTGCATCATGTAAATTTCTTGCCCGGTTGTAATACCCCAATCCTTCCCACAACTTTAATACATCTTGCAGATTGGCATTTGCTAATGAGGCAATATCCGGGAAGGTCTGCATCCATCGATTAAAAAATGGAATAACTGCTTCAACACGGGTTTGTTGTAGCATGATTTCAGAGACCCATATTGCATATGGATCAATATGATTGCGCCAGGGAAGTTGACGCGCATTTTGATCGTACCAAATCAATAACGATTGGCTAAATTCAGTTAACATTTGTATTTAAAATTGAAAACCACCGCTCGAATTGACAATTTTTTGATTGTAATTGACCACAAAATCCATCAATTGATTATGTAAACTTTGCCACTCTGCAGAATTAATAATACCTTCTGCTTTTTCTATGGAAGGCAAAATCGCGGCAACAAGGATTTGCGGATGGTCACCAAAGACTGTTGCCCAGGCATCATGCAATTCCAAACCAAGACGTTGGACACCAGGAATATATTCTCGGACAACAAACTCAAAATATTCCTGCTCGTGTTCAGGCGCAATGTCCCAGGTCATGATGATTTTAACGGCCATGTCTTGCTCCTGCTAACTGGTCTGAGGCGAAAGGACTACAACCTGCGTCTCTTCCGGCAGACTTCGGACGCTGGCAAGTTTAAGTGAACTAAGCGGTTCAATATTGGAAAGCCCCATTTCACTGAGGAATTTATTGAGAGGATCTAATTGAATGATGGAACTATCAGTCATATAATGCATCGGGATAACGATATTAGGATCAATCAGGTTGACCAGTTCTGCGGCTTTTACCGCATTTAATGTAGAGTTTCCGCCAATTGGTATCAGTGCGACATGCACTGTTCCCAATTCTTCAATTTCACTTTGGCTGGGGACTCGGTCAATACCACCTAAATGAATGATGTTTATTCCATCAAAGTCAAAAACATATAATGTGTTTTTGTCATCTGCTTCGATCGATTTATCTTTATGATTGGTGTGGATACCGTTTACGAATACACCACCAATTTCGTACTCTCCAGGTCCTTGAATGATAAATGGTTCGTTTTTAATTGCTTCTACAAAGTTATGGCCAGGTTTGCTGTGGCTGATTGTAACAATTTGAGCGTCGAGCAATAAAGGCGCGTGCCCGGTTGCTGTTGAATCATAAGGATCAGTGACAACCGTAGCGAAACCGCGTTCTGAAAACCGAAAACAAGAATGGCCAAACCATGTAATTTCCATGCAACCTCCGAAAACTTTCTACCTGATTATACATGAGGATGACTGTTTCGTCGTGATTTTGCATTATACTAAGGTGTATGGACGTCCAATGCAATTGCGGATTAATTCCCGATACTCATCCCATTTGTCCGCAGTGCGGGGAATATAATTTTGTAATACCAATTTTATATGGGCTTCCTAACCTGGACGCACTTCATTTGGAAATTGAAAAAAAGCTGGAATTGGGGAGTCGATTTTACAAAGCCGGGTCGCCGTGTTGGCGGTGTAAAAACTGTAATTTTGCGTTCGGATTTGCATAAATTTCATAATTTGAATCCTTGACTCTCAAGGTGGTTTCTGATAGACTCTCCCCTCGCGGTATTTTTGTATTTCCTTGCCTGCGACGCAGGGTATGGTATAATCTAACCGCGCAAGTGGTTGAAACTTAACAATTTACTTGCCGACGTAGCTCAATACGGCAGAGCAACTCACTTGTAATGAGTAGGTTAAGGGTTCAAGTCCCTTCGTCGGCTCAGTTGCAGGTTAGTGAGCGGGATTGTAAGTGTACGATCCCACTTACGAACCGGCAACGGTTCGGTATGAGTATTGAAATGGGCAGTTACCCAAGTGGCCAAAGGGGGCTGACTGTAAATCAGCTGTCGGACGACTTCGTAGGTTCGAATCCTTCACTGCCCACTGGTCTTTTCAAAAAGACCGAAGACCTCCTGCCGGAGGAAATGAAAAAGAACGGCAAGCCCTCATAGCTCAGTTGGTAGAGCACGCCCTTGGTAAGGGCGAGGTCATGGGTTCGAGTCTCATTGAGGGCTCTTTTTGCCGAATATACACTACGAATAAAAAGTTAATTAATCTCGAGGAGTGATAGAATGGCGAAGGAGAAATTTGATCGCAGTAAGCCACATTTGAATGTGGGAACAATGG
>CAZPIM010000077.1:0-12552 GCA_964586385.1 uncultured Anaerolineaceae bacterium | reverse complement strand
AATTCGCAATCCGCGAGGGCGGTCTGACCGTCGGCGCTGGTGTAATTACCAAAATATTAGCTTAAGTAGGTGGATTAATATGGCAAAACAACGCATTCGTATTCGTTTGAAAGCATATGACCACCGTGTCCTTGACCAATCCGCCAAACGGATTGTAGATACGGCTGAGCGGAGTGGGGCTCGTGTGGTAGGTCCGGTACCTTTACCTACCAAAAAAGAACGGTTTACTGTTCGTCGTTCAACTTTTATTGATAAAGATTCTCATGAACATTTTGAGATTCGAACCCATAATCGTTTGATCGATGTACTGGATCCTGATTCAAAAACAATTGATATGCTCATGCGGTTAAATTTACCTGCCGGTGTTGATATTGAGATCAAAATTTAAATTTTTCGGAAATCAGAACTTTTAAAGGAAAAAAGAAGGGTTGTCGGTGATCAAAGACATCCCTTCTCAAAGTGTAAGACTCGTGTTATATTTGAAAGGTTGCGAGATCGTCGAAAGCGCAACAAATGGCTTTGTAAGAGTGATTATGTGAGCGAACTGGAAAAGATGCGGAGTATCGCAGCAAATCACTGACTACATAAGCTCGGGGATGATGCAACTTAGCCCAAGTTGACAGTCCCGTCAAATTTATGATGTAAGGAGAAAATTGAAATGTTGAAAGGGCTAATCGGCAAGAAAATCGGTATGACCCAGATTTTCGATGAAAATGGTGCTGCTATACCAGTAACCGTTATCGAGGCTGGGCCTTGCTATATTACCCAGGTGCGTACTGTTGAAATTGATGGATACAGTGCGGTACAGGTGGGATATGGCGAGGTAAAACCAAAACGCCTCACAGGTGGGCAACTTGGCCACTTAAAGCGAAAAAACCTCAGTTTACCTCCACTTCGGTTTTTGCGCGAATTTCGCGTTAAAGACGCTGAGGTAAATGAAGGTGATAAGCTTTCTGTTGAGGTTTTTGTGGTTGGAGATCGTGTTGATATTGTTGGCTCCAGCAAGGGACGCGGGTTTGCAGGTGCGGTAAAACGCTATCATTTCCGTGGCGGTCCCAAAACTCATGGTCAATCAGACAGACATCGGGCACCAGGTTCTCGTGGATCTGGAACAACCCCTGGTCGTACCTATGCAGGTGCACGTGGACCTGGGCACATGGGTGATGAACAAGTAACAGCTCAGAATTTGAAAGTTGTTCTGTTGGACCCTGAACGCAACCTAATTGGAGTGCGTGGTTCAGTTCCTGGCTCACGTGGTGGGTTGGTGTTGATCAAAGAAGCACGAAAGAACTAAGGGAGCTGAGACTATGCAAATCGATGTCTTAAATATTGAGGGCAAAAAAGTTAGTACAGTTGAATTACCCGCTGCAATTTTTGAAGCCCAAATCAATGTAAATTTAATGCACCAGGCGTTTATTCGCCAGATGGCAAATGCCCACCTGGGAACGCATGACACCAAAACCCGAAATGAGGTTGCTGGTGGTGGTCGAAAACCATGGCGTCAAAAAGGCACTGGGCGTGCCCGCCAGGGTTCAATCCGTGCAGCGCAGTGGAAAGGTGGCGGCCGCATCCATACGCCACACCCACGTTCATATGAGCAAGATATGCCGCGAAAAATGCGACGTGCTGCTTTGCGCTCCGCGTTATCGGTTAAAGCTTCAGAAAATTCCATTGTAGTTGTGGATAACCTGTCAATTCCGGAAGCTAAAACAAAAGTGATGGCAAGTGTATTAAATAACCTTGTCGGATCAGATAGTGTTTTAGTGTTAATTCCAGAAAAAGCAGCATTCGAAGAAGTAATTCGCACAAGCAATAACTTACCTGATACGAAGGTTTTGTTGGCAAATTACCTCAATATCCGCGACTTAATGAAATACCAGAAAATTGTATTCCCACTAGCATCTTTGGATGTTGTGCAGGGATATCTGGGATAGGTAGGAGGATACTATGAGTTCAATTTATGACGCGCTCCGCCGTCCACTGGTCACTGAAAAAACGAATTATCTGGTGAACAAATTACACCAATATGTGTTTGAAGTGGCAAATGATGCAACCCGCACAGTTGTAAAAGACGCAGTGGAACAGATCTTTGATGTGACTGTTTTACGTGTCAATATTATCAATGTGCCTGCGAAACGGACTCGCCGAGCCAAAAGCCGACGATTAGTCGTTCGGAATTCCAGTTACAAAAAAGCGATTGTCACATTGGCACCCGATGATCGTATTGCGATTTTTGAAGGGGTTGAATAATGGCTATCAAGATTTATAAACCAGTAACCCCAAGTCTACGTAATATGACTGGGTATAGTTTTGAAGAAATCACCAAAAAGGATCCAGAACGGTCACTCATTGTGATCAAGAAAAAAACTGGCGGCCGAAATATGTTTGGCCGAATCACTGTCCGCCATCAAGGTGGTGGTCATAAACGATATATCCGTCTTGTCGATTTCAAACGTGATAAAAAAGAAATTCCTGCGCGTGTAGCAGCGATTGAATATGATCCCAACCGAACGGCTCGTCTCGCATTGTTAAATTATGCTGATGGCGAAAAGCGCTATATTATCGCTCCAGTCGGACTAAAAGTTGGTGATACTGTTTCAACAAGCGCTAATGCAGAAATTCGCGTAGGAAATTGCTTGCCAATTTCTCGTATTCCACTGGGCACTATGATCCACAATATTGAAATGGTGGAAGGCCGTGGCGGTCAAATGGTGCGTTCTGCCGGAACTGCTGCTCAATTATTGGCAAAAGAAGGCGATTTTGCACAAGTTCGGTTGCCATCCGGTGAAGTACGATTAATTCGTCAGGTTTGTTACGCAACAATTGGTCAGGTGGGTAACCTGGATCACAAGAATATTAAATTGGGTAAAGCTGGACGTAAGCGTCATTTGGGCATCCGCCCGACTGTCAGAGGTACAGCAATGAGCCCAAGAGATCATCCGCATGGTGGTGGCGAAGGCCGTCAGCCTGTTGGTATGCCGGGTCCAAAAACTCCCTGGGGAAAACCCACGCTTGGTTATAAGACCCGCCGTTTTAAAGGCTCAGACAAGTATATTGTCAAACGCCGAAATACGGGTAAATAGGCAAAAGGTTCTAACTAACTAGGTATTGAGAGGAATAACGATATGTCTAGATCGTTGAAAAAAGGCCCATTTATTGAGCCGAAACTTTTAAAGAAAATTGAGTTGATGAATGCCCGTGGAGAAAAGAAAGTAGTTCGCACATGGAGTCGTGCGAGTGTAATCTTCCCTCAAATGTTGGGCCATACCATCGCAGTACATGATGGGCGAAGACATGTTCCGATTTATGTAACCGAGAACATGGTTGGCCACCGTTTAGGAGAATTTGCTCCTACCCGAAATTTCCGCGGTCATGTTGCTGAGAAATCCTCGAAAGGGAAATAAAAGATGGCAACAGATATCCGTGCAAAATTAAGTAATTTAGGAATTTCCGCACAAAAGGTACGTTTGGTAGTCGACACTGTACGTGGGAAACCCGTTGTAGAGGCGATTAACACACTGAAATTCATGACAAAAAGTGCAGCAAAACCATTAGAAAAATTATTGGTATCCGCTGTATCCAATGCAGAAGAAAATTTTGGTGTAAGCCGTGACGACCTGATTGTCTACATGATTACTGCGGATGAAGCACCGACCAGAAAATGGCGCCGCTTTGGTGCTCGTGGTCGCTTTAAACCGGTCTTGCGCCGATCTTCACATGTCAATGTGGTTTTGCGAGAGCGTGAGTAGGATTATGCTATCCGTCAGATTTATAGGAAATTTCAGGAGATAATATGGGTCGTAAAGTACATCCGATTGGTTACCGTCTCGGCATTATCAAAACCTGGGATGCGCGTTGGTTCTCAAAGAACAGTGAGTACAGCAAGCAGCTAAAACAGGATAATGAAATCCGTGATATGTTGAAAGAATATTCCGCGAAAGCGGGAGTTTCTCGTGTGGAGATTGAAAGGTTTCCCAGCAAAATTAAAGTAATTGTAAATACTGCAAAACCTGGGATTCTAATTGGTCGTAAAGGTGATAACGTAAAAAAGATCCGTGGGGATCTGGAAGCCCTGACTGGTGCAAAAATAGATCTTGATATTAAAGAGATCAAAGAACCAGATCTGGATGCTTACCTTGTTGCTTTGAACATTGCTGGTCAGTTGGAACGTCGTGTGGCTTATCGCCGTGCAATGAAACGTGCCATCAGTCAGGCAATTCGACAAGGCGCAAAGGGATGCAAAATTGAAGTGGCAGGCCGTCTGGCTGGTGCTGAAATGGCACGAACCGTATGGCTGCGAGAAGGTCGTGTTCCGCTGCAAACATTACGAGCGAATATTGACTTTGCAAGGCATGAGGCTTCTACGACCTATGGTCAAATCGGTATCAAAGTGTGGGTCTACCTGGGTGATGTATTGCCGGGTGCGGAAGAAAAAGCAGAACGCACCGAAGGCGTGTACGTCAGTGAGTAGACATACGATTGCTGAATAATTTTTCAGCTATTTCAGAGAGGTAATTGCTATGTTGATGCCAAAACGTGTTAAGTGGCGAAAACAAATGCGTGGTCGTATGCGCGGAAAAGCCTTGCGTGGTGCCGAGTTGCTCACAGGAGATTTTGGCTTGCAAGCGTTAGAACCCGGTTATGTATCTGCCCGTCAAATTGAGGCAGCCCGCCGGTCGATCGTGCGTTATATGAAACGCCGCGGTAAGGTGTGGATCCGCATTTTCCCGGATAAACCATATACCAAGAAGGCAGCCGAAACCCGTATGGGTAAAGGTAAAGGTAATGTGGAATATTGGGTTGCGGTAGTTAGGCCAGGACGTATTATGTTTGAATTGGCCGGTGTACCAGACGATGCTGCCGTTCATGCTCTAAAACAGGCAAGCTACAAATTTGCATTAAAAACAAAAGTAGTGAGCCGAAAAGAAACGTCAGTAGGAGAACAAGAATGATGAAAACGGCTGATATTCGAAATATGTCTGATGAAGAAATTCGTAGCCGAATCGATGATACGCGTCAGGAGTTAATGAACCTTCGTTTTCAGGTCATTACCGGTCAATTGACTGACACGAGTCGGTTAAGAAAAATTCGCCGTCAAGTTGCGCAATTGGAAACAATGCTCCATGAACGCGAACTGGCAAAAGCGCGGGAAGGTGAAAAATGAATAATGGTCGTCGTCGGTTAACAGGTGTTGTCACCAGCGACAAAATGATGAAAACCGTTGTGGTTGAAGTCACACGCACTTTCCGTCATCCCCTTTATAAAAAAGTTGTGCATTTACGTAAAACATACAAAGCACATGATGAATTGGGATGTAAGGTGGGTGATAAAGTATTGATTGTGGAAAGTCGTCCACTTTCCCGTGAAAAACGATGGGTTGTAGAATCTATCGTTCGTCGGACCGGTGAACCTGTCACTTCTGGTGAGAAGGTCGAAGGAGAACAGGTATGATCCAGCAAGAGTCAAGAATTAAAGTTGCTGATAATACTGGAGCAAAAGAGCTATTGGTTATCCATGTTCTGGGTGGGTCAGTCCGGCATTACGGTCGGGTTGGGGATATCGTAGTAGCCACTGTCAAGTCCGCGACACCTCAAGGATCAGTCAAGAAAAGCGATGTTGTAAAAGCTGTTATCGTGCGTTGTTCGAAAGAATGGCGTCGCGAAGATGGTTCTTCCATCCGTTTTGATGACAATGCTGCGGTGATTTTGGATACTGATGGCCAAAACCCTAAGGGGACCCGTATCTTTGGGCCTGTTGCGCGCGAATTACGCGAAAAAGGCTTTATGAAGATCGTCTCATTGGCTCCGGAAGTATTATAGGAAGATATAAGGAGTAAAGCCAATGAGTACAAAAATTCGTAAAGGCGATACCGTTGAAGTCGTTAGCGGCCGAACAGAAGATAAAGGCAAACGCGGCGAAGTCATTAAGGTTGATCCAGAAGCAAGTCGAGTCGTAATTCAAGGTGTAAATTTGCGATCGAAGCATCAACGCCAGGTTCAAGCCAAAGGCCGTACTGTCAATCCAGGTATTGTTCGTTTCGAATCTTCAATTCACATATCAAATGTGATGTTAGTTTGCCCAAAATGTGGAAAACCATCTCGTTTAGGTGTACAGATTGAAGGCGAGAAAAAATCGCGTATTTGCAAAAAATGCAATGCCTTGATTGATGCATAAGCCGTCTGGGAGTAAAGAATGAATTATTTGAGAGAAAAATACCAGAACGAAGTGGTACCGGTCTTGATGAAAGAATTAGGTATCGAAAATATTAATGCAGTTCCACGCATAACTAAAGTAGCTGTAAATATTGGTTTAGGTGAAGCATTGGATAATCCAAAAGCTTTAGATGCCGCAGTTGTTGATCTTACAACAATCACAGGGCAAAAACCAGTAGTTACACTTGCAAAAACAAGTATTGCTGCTTTCAAGTTGCGTGAAGGTCGTGCAATTGGAGCGATGGTCACATTACGAGGAGATCGTATGTGGGCATTCTTAGATCGACTGATGAATATTGCACTTCCGCGCGTACGTGACTTCCGTGGGATTTCCAATGATGCATTTGATGGTCGTGGAAATTACACACTTGGTTTACGTGAACAATTAATCTTCCCCGAGATTGAGTTCGATAAAGTTGACAAAGTCCGCGGGTTGGAATTAACTATTGTTACCACTGCCAATTCCGATGATCAGGCTCGGCTCATGCTGGGTTTGCTAGGGATGCCATTCAGAAAGGACTAATATGGCAAAGAAGTGCATGGAATATCGTGAACAACGTCGAAAATTTGCTGTGCAGGTTCGTAACCGCTGTAATCGTTGCGGTCGACCGCGTGGTTTTATTCGTCGCTTTGGCCTGTGTCGAATTTGCTTCCGAGAGCTCGCGCTTGAAGGCAAAATCCCTGGCGTCAAAAAATCATCTTGGTAGCGGGCAACCGGAGGTATTAGCATGAGTGTTAACGATCCTATTGCCGATATGCTGACTCGTATTCGTAATGGTTTGCTTATTCAGCAAAGTGCAGTGGCAATGCCAAACTCAAAACTGAGAGTGGAAATTGCACGAATCTTAAAAGAAGAAGGTTTTATCGAAGACTTCGAAACTGTAGAAGGCGAAAAACCCTATTTAGTTACATTACGCGTCAAGCTTAAATATGTTGGTGATCGTCGATTCCGACGACCGGTGATTACTGGGCTGCAAAGAGTTAGTCGCCCTGGTCGCCGTATCTATACAAGTAAAAAGGATATCCCCTGGGTACTTTCAGGAATGGGTATCTCCATCCTATCCACACCGAAGGGTGTGATGACTGGACAAAGGGCTCGCCAGCTGAATGTTGGTGGTGAAATCCTTTGTAAAGTCTGGTAGCCTGATGTGTGAGGAGGTAAAACGTGTCTCGAATTGGACGTTTACCGGTTAGTGTACCAGCAACTGTGCAGGTAAAAATTGAAGGTCAAAATATTAATATTAAGGGACCAAAAGGTGAATTAGCCTTTGGTTATTCTCCAACAGTTTCCTTAACATTTGAAAATGGCCAGATCATTGTTTCCCGCGCAAATGATGAAGCGACAAACCGCTCATTACATGGAACAACCCGGGCTTTAATTCAAAATATGGTAACAGGTGTAAGCGATGGCTTCACCACTGTCTTACAGGTTCAAGGTGTCGGTTACCGCGCTGAAATGAACGGAAAGAACCTGGTGCTACATGTCGGTTATTCTCATCCAGTAGAAGTTGTACCCGAATCAGGGATCAGCTTTGAAGTCGAAGCTCGAGCAGGAATAATTCGAGTGATGGGATTTGACAAACAGCAAGTTGGTCAAGTTGCGGCGAATATTCGCATGATTCGTCCTGTGGAACCTTACAAAGGTAAGGGTTTATTCTATCAGGGTGAACGGATCCGTCGTAAGGCTGGAAAAGCCGGAAAGAAATAGAAGAGTAGGTGGACGTCTATGACAAAGCTGAGTCGTAAAGAACAACGTTTGCGAAGACATGCCCGCGTTCGTAAATATATCAATGGAACCCCAGAACGACCTCGTTTGGCAGTGTTTCGCAGCAGTGCAGAAATTTACGCCCAGGTGATTGATGATGTTGCAGGCAGTACATTGGCTTCGGCATCAACGATTGATCGTTCCTTAACGGAACAGATCAAAAGTCTTTCAAAGACTGAACAATCTCGCCTGGTTGGTAAGCTAGTGGCAGAACGTGCGAAAGAAAAAGGAATCACCCAGGTTGTTTTTGATCGCGGTGGTTTTCGCTACATCGGCCGGGTCAAAGCCTTGGCTGAGGCAGCCCGCGAGGCTGGCTTAGTATTTTAGAAAAGGAAAGGGCTTGACATATGGAAAAGAAAGATTTTCAATCGGTGGAACAGCAATATGATGAACGTGTAATTGAAATTGCTCGTGTTGCCAAAGTTGTAAAAGGTGGACGACGTTTTCAATTTCGCGTGGCTATTGTAACAGGTGATAATAACGGTCGTGTTGGTCTTGGTGTTGGTAAAGCAAATGCTGTACCGGATGCCATGCGTAAAGCAACCGAACGGGCACATAAAAATATGCGCAAAGTTTCTGTTTACAGTACAACAATTCCTCATGAAGTTATCGGCAAAGTAGCTGGCGCACGTGTTTTGCTCAAACCCGCTTCCATGGGTACTGGAGTTATTGCAGCAGGCGGTGTGCGTGCTGTATTAGAAGCTGCTGGTATTCGCGACATTTTGACCAAATCATTAGGTAGTGCAAATGACTTAAATGTAGTCAAAGCAACATTTCTTGCTTTAGATCAACTGAAGTCACCAGAAGAAGAAGCTGCCCGACGTGGAAAGACAGTCAAAGAAATGACACCTTTCTGGGATCGGAGGAAAAATGCCTAAGAAAAAAGAAACCAAAAAAATGTTGAAAATTACTTTGGTTAAAAGTGCTATCGGTTATTCCGAGACTCACAAGGCAACCGTCAGAGCTTTAGGTCTTCGCAAAATGAACCAATCAGTGATTCAAGAAGATAACCCGACCATTCGTGGTATGTTATCAAAAGTTAATCATCTGGTTTTAATTGAAGAACAGGTGCAAGAATGAAATTGAATGATTTATTTCCCAGCGAAGGTTCACGTAAGAAACGAACCCGTGTAGGTCGCGGTATTTCTGCTGGAAAAGGTAAAACAGCAGGAAAAGGCACAAAAGGTCAGAATTCCCGTTCCGGTGAAGGTGGACATCTTTATCGGCAGGGAGGTAATTTGCCTTTTTATCGCCGCTTACCATTTATGCGTGGTGAAGGCTTCACTCCACCTAACAGAGTAGAGTTTAATGAAGTAAATGTAAGCCAACTCGGAAAATTTGAACCTAAAAGTGAAATTACTCCGGAAGTGCTGGCAAATGCGAATTTGCTTCATAAAAATGATAACCCTGTTGTGATATTGGGGCGAGGTGAAATCTCCGTTCCTCTCAATGTAAAAGTTCAAAGAGTCTCCAAGTCTGCCAAGGTGAAAATCGAAGCAGCTGGCGGCACCGTAGAATTGATTGCATAGTTCATTGGATAAGGAGATTCACTGATGAAAAGGTCGGCCTGGCGCTATTTATTCAAATCTGAGGATATACGGAAAAAACTGTTGCTCACATTATTGCTGCTTGTTTTATATCGTCTGGCAGCTAACATTCCGGTTCCTGGGATTAATCGCGAAGTAATTGCTCAATTGGTATCATCCGGTGGAGCAGCCGGCAACCTGTTAGGGTTGTTGGATTTGTTATCAGGTGGCACTATTTCTAATTTCTCCATCTTAGCAATGGGAGTGTATCCTTACATTACTGCTCAGATTATTCTTCAACTTCTGGTCCCGATAATTCCGGCATTGGAAGCGAAGATGAAGGAAAATCCACGTGAAGGTCAAAAATGGATGGAAAGATGGACCATGATTTTGACAATCCCGATGGGTTTGTTGTCTGCAGTCGGTCAAATTAATATCTTTAATTCGATGGCACAGCAAATGGGTGGCCAATCCGTCCTGACATTTACTTATGGACTATCTGGTGCGAATCTCATTCCTACATTAACGATTTTGATCAGTATGATGGCTGGTACGATGTTTGGCATTTGGTTAGGCCAATTAATTTCTGAATATGGAATTCCAAATCAGGGTTTATCGCTAATCATTTTTGCCGGTATCGTAGCACAAATTCCTACCAATTTGCTTAGATTGTTATCTGATGCACAAAATGGTTGGTGGCTATTCATTTTGATGGTTGTGATTTTGGTATTGACAATATTTGCGATTGTTTTTGTTCAACAAGGACGTCGCAATGTTCCAGTCCTGTTCCCTGGTCGTAGAATTGGCAATCGAATGTCCATGCCTGTACGCAGTAATTTACCTTTAATGGTAAATATGGCAGGTATGATCCCGTTGATTTTTGCACAATCTATTCTCACATTTCCAGCAATTATCGCTTCTTACTTTATCAATAGTAAGACGACCTGGATTGCAAGTTTCTCCAATGGGATTTACAACTTTTTTAATGGACAAGGAATTGGTTTTTCAATCTTGTTTTTCTTAAGTGTTGTTGCATTTACATTTTTCTATACCGATGTTTTATTCGCACAACAGAATTATGGCGATAACCTTAAGAAACAGGGCGCTCAAATTCCAGGTGTATTACGTGGCTCTCCAACACAGAAATATCTGACAAAAGTTCAACGAAGAATTACCTTCCCTGGAGCGTTTTTCCTGGGACTGGTAGCTGTGTTGCCTTATCTTGTCAATTTCATGCTTCCGGCAAGTGTTGGTGGAGCAAGTGTATTCCTGGTTGGTTCAGCAGGACTTCTGATCGTTGTAGGTGTTGTTCGTGATACATTCACGATTATTGAGACCGAATTGAAATTACATGGTTATGACGAAAGCCTGATCAGAGGTTAGGCTTTACAAGAGGAGAATCATGGCATATTTCATTGTTTTATTAGGACCGCCAGGTGCCGGCAAAGGCACACAAGCTCAAATAATTTCCAAGACACTTCGTTTGGCACATATTTCATCCGGTGACATTTTCCGAGAGAACTTGAAGAATGAAACCGAGTTAGGTAAACGCGCAAATGAATTTATGAAACTTGGTGAATTAGTTCCTGATGATTTGACAATTGCCATGATTCAAGATCGATTAAAACGACCGGATTGTGTAGATGGAGCGTTATTGGACGGTTTTCCCCGAACACCTGCACAGGCAGAGGCTTTATCAAAAATGCTGTCTGACTGGAATGAAGGGATTGATTGTGTGCCTTATATTTCAGTCGCTTCGGAAATCCTGGTAGAACGATTGGGTGGAAGATGGACATGCCCGGTATGTGGTTTTGTTTACCATGAAAAATTTAATCCACCAACAAGTTTCGGAATTTGCGATAAAGATGGATCAAAATTGTATCAGCGTGATGATGATAAGTCTGAAACAGTTAAACGACGAATTGACGTCTATTTGAACCAGACTTCTCCATTAATTGCTTATTACAGAGAAAAAAACCTTTTAATCGAAATCGACGGAACTATGTCAATAGATCTTGTAACAAAAGATTTATTGGCAGAGATTAAAAAGAAGATAGGTTAAGAAAATGTCTTGGGAACGACAGATCAGTATTAAATCCAATCACGAGTTACAGCTCATGCGTGTGGCCGGGCAAATCAATGCGGAAGCACTTCAAGCCGCAGCGGATGCTGCCGTACCAGGTGCGACGACTGCTGATTTGAATTCTGCCGCTGAATCTGTTTTGAAGAAGCATGGTGTATTTTCCCCATTTTACAAATACCCTGGAGCATACCCTTATCCTGCCAGTACTACGGTCAGTGTTAACGAAGAACTCGTACATGGCATACCTGGAAAACGTGTGTTAAAAGAGGGTGATATTGTCTCAATAGATTGCGGTGCTGTTTATGAAGGATTTGTGGCTGATTCCGCCATAACAGTGCCAATCGGTCAAGTATCTGAAAATACTCAAAAGTTATTAGATGTGACTGAAGAATCTTTGTATATTGGTATCGAGAAAATGGTGGTTGACAACAGAGTAGGTGATGTTTCAAGTGCAATTCAAAACTTTGTTGAAAGCCATGGGTTTTTTGTGACCCGAGAATACACTGGACATGGTGTAGGACGTGAAATGCATGAAGGTCCACAGGTTCCAAATTATGGTTTGCCCGGACGCGGCTTGATTTTTCGGCCGGGTATGACGATTGCATTGGAACCAATGGTACTGGTTGGTACGCCGGCAACCCGGGTTTTAAAAGATCAATGGACTGTGATTTCCTATGATCGGTCACTTACTGCTCATTTTGAACATTCTGTGGCAGTGACTGAAAATGGACCTCTGATATTGACTCTTTTAGAAAACAACGAGAGGCCTGGACGAAAAAAGGTAGAAAAGGTATAATTGCGTCTTTGGCAATAATCTTCGCAATTATTACGAGGAGTAGTAATGAAAGTAACACCATCTATAAAGAAGCGCTGCTCAAAGTGCAAAATTATCAAAAGATACGGCAGATTAATTGTGATCTGCGAAAACCCAAAGCATAAACAGCGACAGGGGTAAGGACATATGGC
>CAZPIM010000076.1:8143-12623 GCA_964586385.1 uncultured Anaerolineaceae bacterium | reverse complement strand
CCAAACTTCATGAGCGGGTGATTGCGATTTTCATTAAATTCGTCGCGACTTCGGATAACTACAAAGCTTATGGTTTTTCCATTCCCTTAAGAATCAAATAAAAGGAAAAGTCGTTCCATAGCGAGATAATTTATTTGTCAGTCAATGATTCATTCTATACAAACAAATTTCAACCATCATTTGCAATTTTATCCGCTTGCTTAAGTTTGTTAAAGAATGATATTTTTATCAATCCAGTGATAAGCATGGGTAATGACTTATTGAGAGCGTCTATATGTATTGAACACAGGTATAATCATTGGAAAGAACAATTCTCACGACATAGTCAATTGTGATTAATCAAAGATTTTCAGCACAAAGGTTCCTTAAGCTTTCGATATGCACATTCTTTTTACGGAAGACTTTAAAAATACCAGAAGTTTTGGATTCACCACAGACCATAATTCCATTTTATTAAGTGATTTGATGAACCCCCATTATTTATTCATACCAGTTTGGGGTGGACAACTACACGATAAAGCAAGTTTTACAGGCAGATGATTATGAAAAGCAGAAAACAGGGTATGTTCTTATTGATTCTTTGCTTGCAATCCCTGATTGCTTTTCTTTTAATTTTCTTAATGCCATCAGAAAAAGGCAGCCACCTGGTATTGTGGTTTTCCAAAAGTCGTCTGATTCTGGTAGTTGGATTCCTTCTCCTTTTTGTGGCTCAATGCGCTGCGAGCCTTTATCTTTTCCGGCGACCGCAGATTTTGGCTGGGTTGGCAATCCGTTTGAAAAAGGTACTGATAACAAAGAAATTACTCCTGCCTCTTTTAATAATGAAAAGCGTTTCTTTGATTCTTGGCATTTTTTATCTGGGTATTATCATAACAACGCCTCTGGATTATGAAATCTATCGTAATCTTGCACCTACTACATTCCCCATGATTAAATCCATTGGGACGATCTTATCGCCAGTAATTTTTTCTGGTTTGCTTCTTTTGTTTGAATCAATTCTCCTTCTTTTGATCCATTTTCGTGCCGATTTAAGAAAAAAAGAACTTTGGAACCAAATTCCTTTAGCCCCATTGGGTTTATTTTTTATTTTCTTATTTACCATTTTTCAGTGGCTCGTTTTGATCCTCAAGCTACGGGTTTTTTCCATGCATCCGACCTGGTATTGGGCTGTAACAGATGGCAATATTTCTTTTCGGGATGGAATATTCGCACTGTTCATTCTCGGATTGTTGATTCTGTGCGTTTGGTTATTCAAGAAGAAGCGCACCTGGCTTGGAGTTGGCTGCTTGTTGGTGCTCGGATTCTGCACACAATTTACGCCTGCAATATTAAGCACTGCTGGTCTGTCTGCTTTCCAGGACCGTTACTTTACCACTTATCACAGCATCTACCCAGGAATTGCCAGTCAATCCAAATATACAAATTTGGAAACGATCCGGAATTATGAAAAAAATTACGGAACGTCCAAGTTTACCGAAACCAAACCACCCGGATTATTAGTAATCTATCAGACTCTTGATAGATTGATTAATGGATCTCCAACCCGGAGTGAAAAGTCTCCTGAAGAACGCCTGGCAAATACAAAACAGATTATGACCTTTCTTTTTCCTTGTTTTGCATTGGGAATGATCGGCTTTATGGTCTTTTTCTCAAGGAAATATCTCCTCCAAAAAAATCCGGACATTCTTCCAAATTCCATACTTTTGGTTATTTTGGCTCCGAATTTCATCCTTTTCAGTCTTTTTGCAGACCAGGCGATTTACCCCGGCATGTTTTTAATTGGCCTCTGGATAATCATTGTTTTTTTTGGCAAACAATCCATTCTTCTGGGGTTTTGTCTTGGCGTGATCTTATATCTTTTTACTTTCTTCGCATTCACCATGCTGCCGTTATACCCGATTGCTGCGATTTTCTTATTTCTGCTCTTTTGGCAATCACCGAAAATCTACCCTTTTGTCAAACAATTGAAGTTGGGTGTATCTTTTTTATGTGGATTTGCAGCCTCCTACTTCGCCGCGAAATTCCTGTTAAATTACGATATGGCTACGCGTTTTCAACATATGATCACAATCAACCATAATGCAGATTTTTACAAACGGGTCGGCCTCCAGCCGCCTGGAACTGTGGAAAGCCTAGGAGTGCGTCTTCAGCAAATTGCAGGTGCAGCCTGGATTAACCAGATTGAGTTTTCCACAGCTATCGGAATGGGTGTGTATCTGGTTTTTCTGATAGGGGCGGTGCGTTTGATCGTTAAGGTAAGTAAACGCAAATCAGATTCCTCTGACATTATCCTTGCCAGTCTGTTATTTTCTTTCGTGCTAATCAATTTAATGGGGACAGCCCAGGGAGAAGTGGCACGCTTATGGCTCTTTTGGCTTCCGATGGTCGCCTGGATTGTGGTCCAAGAACTCCAAACCTGGCGTATTCCGCATCAATGGGTTTATATTGGCTTATGTGCAGCCCAACTGGTTACAACGCTGCTTACATTTCACTTTCAGGATTTTCACATGTAGGTTAGGGACAATGATGCCAAAAACAAGAAGTAAGTTAGCCATTTTTATATGTCTTTTATTTCTCCTGGCATTAGGGCTGCGTTGGGTGGCTGCAAATCGTCTTTTCGTTGATTATGACGAACCAATCTATGTAAATGCAGGACTTGAATACACGAATTTCATCCGGAATGGGCAATTTACGCAGTTAGCCTGGAATACAACCAATATTGAACATCCGGTCCTGTATAAAATCCTGTACGGGGTCGCTTTTCTTCCACTTGAGCCAGTTGAACAGCTCTATGAGAAGGATTTTGAGGATCTCCAACCCATATCCAATTTTGAAGGCAAACGCTGGGGCATGGTGGGTCGAACTCTTTCTGCTGTTCTAGGCTCGATCAGTGTTGGCGTGCTAACTTTTCTTAACCCCCTGGCTGCACTTTTTCTGGCAGTGAATACACTGAGCATCAAATACACCAGCCAGGTATACCTGGAAGCCCTTCCATTGTTGACCAGTCTGCTTTCGGTCGTCTGTTATTCTGTTTATTTTCATAAAGGGGTAGAAAATCAGCAAAAGAAACGAAAATCTTTAATATGGCTGCTGGCGTCGTCAATTCTTTTGGGAATGACCGCAGCTTCTAAATACGTTTATTGCGTTGCTGGTCTGGCGATCGTTATGCATTATCTTCTGATGATCGTTCTCAGAAAAATACAATGGCAGGAAATCTTCGTCCTCGCTGGCTGGGGGGTGGCTGCCCTGGCGGCATTCTTTGTTTTTGATCCCGTCTTGTGGCCACACCCTTTCAGCCGCTTGTTGGAGAGTATTTCTTTCCATCTCAATTACGCGCAGTCAGTCGGAGTTCGTGAACATAATTACCCTTTTTACCAGCCACTCAGGTGGTTAGCTGTTCCATTTCAATATTTTGATCCAAGACCCGAGAGCGCTTTTCTGATTAAACTGGATTGGGCTATTTTCGGCTTTGCTGTAATAGGTTTATACCGCACTTTTCGAACACAAAAGATCTTTTTCCTGTGGTTAATGATTGGAATCGGGACGCTGCTGATCTGGGATACGAAATGGCAACAGTATGTGCTCATTATCATGGTACCATTTTGTGTCTCGGCAGCTGAGGGAACAAAATTGATCGCCGAAGCAGGTAAAAAAGTATTGGTAAAGATTGGGTTGGTGAAGGAATCCTAGCTTATGGTGTATTTAATAAGCTGCATTGCTTTTTATTTATTCTTCTGAGAATATTGAGTCCATGCTTCCCAAATTTCTATGGAAATGGCATCATATGCCGGATTTTGTGGATTCACGATTTCTTCACTAAACCATCGAATAAATTCTTCAAGAACGATTCTTCGGACATCCAATTCTGAAATTGCTTCTTTCAATCTGGGAATAATTGTGCACGTTTCTGGAGCATATTCATCGGTATTAAAGCCATAATTTATTCCTTCCGGGTCATGGCGAAAAAGTATTTCTTCAACTTGATCATAAAGTTCTTTATATTTTGATCTATACCATTTTCTATCCATGTTATTCTCCAAAAGTCACAAGGAAAGTTATGCCGGGTATTTCGAAATAAATATATTTGAGATTAAAAAAATAAAGAGTATTTTCTGATTAGAAAATGGTGTCTTTCAAGACAGGAGAAATTCAATGATTAATGTGATTAATTAATATTCTATATCGTTACTCGGTTGAACAAGTAAATTGTACAGGAGGTCGGTCTGAACTGGCAATAATTTCGTAAATTCATCCAACAAAATTTCTTCATGTTTTGATTCTGCTAAACAAAAAAGCCTTTCTCATTCGGGATAAGGCTTCTCTTTAACTAAAAGGCTCCCCGACCTGGACTCGAACCAGGAACCTAGCGGTTAACAGCCGCTCGCTCTACCAATTGAGCTATCGGGGAAAGCTTGATTATTATAATCAATCTTGCGTCTGTGTCAACCCTGATTTCCTGCCCTTTTTTGATTTCCTCAAT
>CAZPIM010000076.1:6333-8043 GCA_964586385.1 uncultured Anaerolineaceae bacterium | reverse complement strand
CGGATCCGTTCTGCCACCACATAAGCCTGGTCCAGATCCGTATTATGCAACATGATGATCAGTTCTTCTCCGCCCCAACGCCCGATGGTATCGA
Source organism: uncultured Anaerolineaceae bacterium (assembly GCA_964586385.1). Taxonomy (GTDB): domain Bacteria; phylum Chloroflexota; class Anaerolineae; order Anaerolineales; family Anaerolineaceae; genus UBA6170. The sequence continues at coordinate 7,949 of CAZPIM010000076.1, read as the reverse complement.
TCTCACGAATGCCACTTTTCATGGTCTGTGCAATTGTGGTTAACAGGGTATCCCCAACCGGGTGACCATACTCGTCGTTAACCGATTTAAACGAGTCCACATCCGCCATCAGGACAGAAAGCGGCTGTTGATCACGTTTTGCCATCGACAACTCGCGCTTTAACAGCTCCTGAAACTTTCCGCGATTGTAAATGCCGGTTAATCCATCCAGAATTGCCAACGCTTCCAGTTTTTTATGGAAAGCATTAATCATCATTACCACCAGCAAAATAACCAGTGAAGTTACACCCAGCCCAATCCCGATGTTCATTAACAAAGATTTTCTGGCAGCAACAAGGGATTGCTCCTGATCCTGCTCTACGATCAGAAACCAGTCAAAATCCGGGAAATAGCGGGTGGAAATGACCAGGTCATGGGTTGTATCTCTGACTTCGAAAATATTATTTCCATCGCGGTCGTTCAAAATCCCGGCACTGACATTTGCCAATTCCGGTAAATCTTTAATGTTGACTTTTTCAACCATGCTTTCATCCGGATGCACCTGGATCAACCCTTGTGCGTCGGTCATATAGATGAGGCAGTTGCAGCGCTCCTGAAAAGACTTCAGTGTTTCGGCAACGGAACCCATTTTCAGGCCGATGCCGGTTACGCCTAATAGCTGTCCGTTTTTATCTTCCAGACGATGGTTGATAAATACCGTAATCGTTCCACTGGTGGCTTCATCGGTATCGACATCCAGCTCATATTCGACGTCTTTGTTGATGAAGTTGTAATACCAGACATCATGCTCATCTTCTTTACTGATTGTCTTCAGCACCCCGCCATAGTAATAGTATTTACCCGTGTTTTCCGAGATAAAGAACGAGCTGAAATAGCCATAACGCTCACGAATGCGGCCTAAAAACCGCACAACTTCCACCGGACTCTTTTCCCCGGATTGCACCCAATCGATCAGAAACTCGTCATTTGCCATCAAAGAAGAGTTGTTGATCGGATTGATCAGGTCTTCCTGAATTTTTGAATAAATATTGTCGTTGATCAAAGGTAACGTATTGTTAATCGCGTTACTCGTCAACGTCTCTTTGGTTACATTATAACTGAGCAAACTGGTGAACAGAAAAGAGAAAAAAAGAATGACCGTCAAAGAGAGGATGAGTCGCGGCTTTGTAAGCAGAAAGTTTTTCATTTATTTCCTCAGACGGGATCAATCAGGAGGGATAGGGGAATGGAAAAATTATAACATATCGCAAAAGTGACCCTCAGCGTTCTTCACCAGATCCTTGACGAAAATTCTATATATGTTATTATTAACATATATGTGCAATAACCTATGTGGAGGATAAAATGACTCTTGAATACGCCATTCTTGGCTTGCTTTCCTGGAAACCTTTCAGCGGTTATGACTTGAAGAAGATTTTTTCGGATTCACCCATCTATTACTGGTCTGGAAATAACAATCAGATCTACCGTACACTCTTGAGTCTGTATGAGGACGGGTTGGTATCCCGAACGGTTGAGGAGCAGGAAAATCTGCCTGCCAAGAAAATGTACACACTGACCCAGGCCGGTCAGCAGATGCTGGAAAACTGGCTGCGTCTGGCACCGGAACTGCCACA
>CAZPIM010000076.1:5118-6233 GCA_964586385.1 uncultured Anaerolineaceae bacterium | reverse complement strand
ATCATTAAGTCTGGAGGGTAAAATGAGGATGAATACATCTCCAATTCCATCGGGAGAACTGGGCAACTATGGTCGAAGCGGTCTGCCTGCGGATGTTGATCATCTGATGGCGGTGCTTCTTCAGCAAAACCAGATGGCAGTAACGAAATCCGTGGATTACGCCTTAAGCCTGATCCAAACAGAAAGCGGAATGGAGCGTATCCGTTATTATCTTTTGCATGGAGAACCCATTCAGCGCAACTATGCCGCTTTATTCTTCAAACGTTTGGGGCGCGAGGAAATCCTTGCCAGGGCAGTGGCATTGGGAAAGATTGACCCGATTCAAGCGTTCTCGAAATAACATTTTTTAATTAGGACCCCGGTCGACAGAAATAACCGGGGTTTCTTTTTTCTACCCCAAAGACTTGAGACCAAAACCACAAATTCGATTTGTCCAGCCTAATAGACCCACTGCCAACCAGCAAAGAGGATCAAGGCATTGGTAACCGCATGTGCAATCACAACCGTTGCAAACGGCTGGGTCTGGATCAATAAACCAAATAGAATCGCCGAACCTAATGCAGGTAGCATCAAAGTGGGCTGAAAGGTGAGTAAGGCAAAGGCGACCGCCACCAACCAGAAGCCTCTTACGGATCCAAAGCGGGTTTGCCAGGACTGCATGAGAATTTGACGGAAAAATCTTTCAAAGGCAAAGGGAGCCAGGCTGATAGCCAGTATCGTGGATGTCCATTTCAAAAGGGGGGGAGGAACGGCAGTGGATAGCGCAAGCGATTGGTTGACCGGTAAATTTGAAATTACGCTGATGATAAAGACATTGATGAGTCCGGACCCCAAACCGGCAAGAATTCCAATCACAATGTGTTTCCGGTTGAAAACCTTGTGCGGGAATACATCGGGAAATAAAAAGCGGAATGAAAAAAGCAGAATCATCACCTGCCAGAAATATAAAAGCGGTTGCCAGGTGGCACGGAAGAAACTATTAATCAAGCGCCCTTCGATCAAGGGGGCTTGTTCGAATTGCAGCCAGGTATAAGTGATCACAATTGCCAGAAACGGAAGACCATAGGCGGCAAAGAGGGTAACCCAGGGTTTTTGCTCGTATCCCCAGTGTTTCA
>CAZPIM010000076.1:0-5018 GCA_964586385.1 uncultured Anaerolineaceae bacterium | reverse complement strand
GGGGTATTGGTAGGCGTTGATGTAGCAATCGTACCCGCTGGGAAAAGGTTAATTTGCTGGACAACTGCATCACTGCCAACCACTGGTCCTGTCCATCGAAGTCGCGCGTAAGCAGAGCCAGTATGGTCAAAATATTCCATCGTTATTGGCGTTTGTTGGCATCCCAAGAATATTGAACTGCTTGCAGTTCTTGGCATGGTAGTTCCTGTGGAAACTGTAACCCAGCGATCAATTAAATTGACCCCATCAACATACAAGCGTAAACCGTCATTTGTTACGGTGCTAAATGTGTAATATCCTTCTTGTGGAGGCATAATGAATCCTTGCCAGCGAACCAAAACACGATTTGATGCTACTCCTTCAATACTTCCTGTTCCCCAAGATGTGAAATTAATATTTGGGTCTATCTTGGATAGCCTCAATGTGCCACTTGCAAAATTATTGTTCGATAATGTATATGTATAATATGCACCAGAAATTCCGGTACCATTCGGGCTACAAATTTCCGGGGTCGGGGTGGCTGTATTGGTTGGTGTGGAGGTGCTGGTTGAGGTCGCTGTCGCAGTCCCGGTTGGTGTAGGCAATACTTCACCTGGTCTCAGGTTTTGTTGTGGAATAATTTCTTTTGGCACAAGCGTGGATGACCAGCGTAATTGTGCAATTGCCAAACCGGTCTTATCATAATATTCCATTCGAATGGGTTTCGCTTCACAGGTGTCAAATGTCACTTCTGTACTGGCATATTCCCGTTCTGATTGATCTCTCCAAGCGGCGGAAACGATTTCATTTCCATCAACCCATAATCGGGCGCCGTCATCCGAATTCGTGTAAAAGGTATATACTTCACCCGGGTAACGTGGAATGACATAACCCGTCCAACGTACCTGGAAATATTCCGGGTCAATACTGGGGTCCGGGCTGCCGGAATTCCAGCGGAAATCGATGTTTGGATCCGTACGCGTCAATACCAGGTTACTAAAAAGGGGCGAAGGATCCTGATAATAGGCACCGGTGATGCCGGTTCCATTTTCAAGACAGGGTTCCGGCGTTGGGGTGTTGGTCGGCGTACTGGTCTCGGTAGGTGTGTTGGTTACCGTAGGTGTATCCGTTGCCGGTAAAGGCGTATTGGTGTTGACCGGTGCATTGCCGATTGACCCCACCAGACCGGTGATACGGGAAATTCTGAACTTTTCCACCAGCCCTTCACGTTCGGAAGTCAACCGCAGGGTTGGCCACCAGTTGCTTACAAAAGGTGTGATCAGAGGATGGCGATAAGTTAAAATAACTCTTACGCGATTACCAGGTCCGCCGGCATCATCGACATGACGAACAAAATTACTGGAAGCGTCCACAAGACTACAGAATGTCGGAAAGCGGTAATCATCTAGTGTCGCAGGATCATTGGGGCTGTAGTACTCTACATTATTGTTAAATGAGAAGGCATCGCCGGTAAATTCATTGACCCGATTGGAACATAATGTAAAGCCAAAATAACCCGGCAACTGCGGGCTACCACGGTAAGTCTGTCCAAAGACAGACCCAACATCAAAGGCGGTATCCAAAAAGGAAAGATAATTACCTGTGGTCGGTTCGTTGGGGTCATAAGACAAGCCCATCGCCCCGGAAAGTGCGGCTTCACGAATGGAAGGCAAGCGTGCCCAGTCTATGACAACACTGTTAAGCAGTTCCATCTCCTCATTGGTTTTATCGGTGCGGTGCCAGGATTGTGATTCTACCCAGGCAGAAGACACATTACAATCGTATACACCAGAGCTTGCATCAGCGGTGGCAAAGTCGATCGTTCCGGAGGTAGTGTAGGATTCTCCCATGACCTGCCGTGGAGAAAATTTCCCGGAAAGGGCTGTTGCAGCTTCGTCACAATACGTCGGGTTGTAGTTACCGGTAACTGCATATCGTATGGCAAAGCGGGCACCATTTTCCAGCGCCAGCCAGGCTTGCAATATACGTCCAAATTCAATAATCCCGAAAACCAGCAATAAAAGGACAGGTAATGTCAATGCAAACTCGACCAGACTTTGAGCGTGCGGCGTATGTTTGCGTTTAAAATTAGTTGGAAAGATTAATCTTCTCATGATCACCCTATCCTATTGGCTGATTCTGGTAAAGATACGCGAGGCAATATCTTCGAAAATTGGCGTCAGGTCAGAACCGCCGGTTGCATAATAATACTGGCCACACCAGGTGGTGTCCGATTTTCCTAAACAGGGATCAACTGTATCTCTACGACCTTCAATCCCGATCAATGCCATATATCTTAATAATTTTGCACTGATTGAACCAATATCACCCAGTCCGATTGAGTATATGGCTATATCATCACCGGGTGGTTCATCCGGATTATTGGGAAACTGTAAAGCTGCTTCATCGGTCATGTCACGGGCGTAATCCAGCACAGAGTAACGGGCATCGAAACTGCCTAAATGGCTACCCATTGCCCAGTCTGCACCTGTAGGTGCAACCGGGCATTCATCGCCATCTGCATCTATACAATACCGGGGCGTCCAGTCTTCATCTTTACAGCGGACAGCCAGATCCCAAAAACCATCTGCCGGTCCACCGAGAATGCTATTACAAAAACCATTCGGGTACGCGGATGGGTTGATAATATCAGGGTTGGTTAAAGGCGTATCACTTAAATTTGCCTGTCCGTCTGTCAGGAATACCATTACCCAGACTGAGCCATAGCGCCCGGCACCTTTGAGCACATTCGCCCCGGTGCGAATACCACAGCCTATACAAGTGGAAAGAGGTGCGAGCGTTGCAGTAAAAGGTCCGCCAGCATCCGGGTCATTACTGGCTAAGTAAGCCGTCGAGGTATCATGATCATCCTCTGTCCAGACAAAATTACCATCCCAATCATAGGCGTCATAATAATCATCCCGGTCACAGGGAACGCCGGTCCAGCCTTCAAAATCACCCCCGGATGCAAAAAGACTTGCGGGGGCACCTTCAGCTTCTGTCCACCAGCGGTCACCCAGAGGTCCAAATTGATCCGTAGCCGGGTCAATTGGCCAGGGGCATTCTGCTCCATAGAGGACAGAATCATCGTCTGCATCCAAACCATCATTGTCACGATCTTCCGGATTGGCAAAATTGATTTTTTGTTCCCCGGTACCGCCATCCAGCCAGTCATAAAACAGGTTAGAAATCGGTGCATCGTCATTTAACTTGATCAAATCAATGGCGGCTTTTACCTGAGTCATATCATCGCTCATATAAACAGGAACGCCGGCTTTGTTCAGGATGGAATGCGCAACCGCTACATTGGAGTACGTCACTATTGCAACCTGATCAATGGCATCATAAAGTGTATCCACCATATCTTTGGCTGCCTCTTTGGCATCTCGCAACGGTTGGCAGGAATTATCGGTATTACATCCGCCGGTACCATTTGGATTGAAATAACCGGCTGTTTCCTTACCCATCGACTCAGACACATCCAAAACAATCACAAGATCTAAAGGAGCTGCTTCGGAAACCGTGTGTGTTTGCAGGCCGATATTCGTAAAGCCCATCAGGGTTAAGAAATAGAGTGGTGCATCCTGACTGGCTTCCACCCAAACCAGCTTTTTGGCCGCTTCAGCATCCAAATAATTCGGGCAAAGGGCGTAAAAGATAGGCACCAACCCAGCCAGATGTTCATCTCTTTTTCCATCCGGATTTCCATCTAACGTTCCGGTATTCGTGTAAACCGTATTATTATTTTCATCACAAATAAAAACCGATAAACTCACACTGCTCATATCGGTATTCATTAATGACATTACTTCAGCAGCGGTATAACGCATATCCGTGGAATTCGCGCCGCGCTTAAACTCATTGGCAGCTCCAATGGCGGCAGAATCGACTGCGCGTTTCAAATGCCCATAGGTGATGTACAGTGAGCCTGCATCCAGTGCCAGACCAACAAAGAAGAGTAATGTTAATAAAGAAATAGCAAAAATGACTAAAATTTGACCTTGAGATTTTTTTTGATTTTTATGCATCATTTCTTTTCTCTCTTTATAATTCTACGGGGACACGCGTGTAGGTTGCGCTGCGGGTAATGGCATAAATGTATAAGCATGGATCTGCATCGGATTCGGAACAATATCAGTGAAAAATGGCAGATTTAAGACCTGTTCATAACAATAGTAAACTTCCACCGCCACATATCCCTTTTTGGGTGTGACAGATGCAGAGGCAGATAAGAAATTATCTACAACCGAAGTTGTATAGTAAGGATCAGTGCGAATGACATCCCCCTGGCAATTGCGTTTGAAATTATCGCTATGTCCCGCATCTGAATCCACATTGGACAATGCCCACCAGCCATTTGGTGCCGGCCAACGTTGCTTAACTTCCTGAGATTCAATTGTAAAAACGCTGATGACCACATCGTCGGTGGCAGTATTATAGGTTATAAAGGAGTTGAAACCATTACAAAATGGATTGTTTACATCCCGGCAGGCTTGTGTTTCCGGTGGAGAAAAAATACAGGCAGTATCGTAATAAAAATCAAAATTATCCGGCGTGCTGCAGTTATAATCTGCACTGGCTGGCCGCGGGTCCACACCATTATTCAGGTATGGCACACGCCCGGAAGCAAAACGGGCTGCTTCACGGGTCAGATCAAGCACATCCAAATATCTGCCCATAAAAAATGCCACTTCTACCAGCCCAAGTAAAATGACCAGCAGAATCGGAACGACCAGAGCCAGTTCCACAAAGCTTTGACCTTTGGAAGCGTGACGGAAATGTTTTATCACATTTTGGGGTATTTTCATCATATTTTTTCTCATCGCAATTTGTAGGGAGAATTGGCCTAATCTTATCTTATTCCATCTTCTCGGGAATTCAATAGACTCACCGATATCTGTAATCAAACAGAAATGATTCTGTAACGCTATCGTAACTTTTCATGGTTTAAGCGCAGATAAATGCCAGGAATAGCCTTTTCCCTTCCTCCAGGATATGGATTGAATAAAATTTTTGTTTTGATAACGGGGGAGATCAAC
>CAZPIM010000075.1:1318-12779 GCA_964586385.1 uncultured Anaerolineaceae bacterium | reverse complement strand
CACCCAAACCCGGCTTCGAAAAGACAAAGCCGAGTCTCGGACTTCTTCTTTATCCTAATTCAGTTTTCAAAAGCATATTTTAAAACACAAAAGCTGGCTTTTTAGGAATACCGGACCAATCATGCCCTGGTTTAATGCGCTAATATCTGCGATAGGAATTGTTTCGTGCGTGGATGCACCGGATGATCAAAGACCTGATCGGGGGTGCCGTGCTCCACAATTAAACCTTCATCCATAAAGATGACTTCGTCTGCTGCCGCACGGGCAAAACCCATCTCGTGCGTGACCACCACCATGGTGATCCCTTCTTTGGCCAACAGGAGCATTACATCCAGAACTTCCTTAATCATCTCCGGATCCAGCGCACTGGTGGGCTCATCAAAGAGCATAATTTTCGGCTTCATCGAGAGTGCACGTGCGATTGCCACGCGTTGTTGTTGCCCACCGGAAAGTTTCTGCGGGTAAACATTTGCTTTCTCAGCAATTCCCACACGGGTAAGCTGGCTCATGGCGTTTTCCAGCGCTTCCTGTTTAGAGAGCTTCTTGACAATCCGCTGTGCTAGGGTGATATTTTCCAGAACAGTCAAATGTGGATAGAGGTTAAATAATTGAAAGACCATCCCCATCTCTGAACGAATGCGATTTAAATGTGCCTGGTTACCATTAAGGTGATCCCCATCCACCCAAACTTCACCTTGATCTTCGACTTCCATGTGATTCATACAACGTAAAAGGGTTGATTTCCCCGATCCGCTGGGTCCAATAATGACCATTACTTTGCCGGGATAAATATTCAGACTGACACCATTCAGGGCGCGCACAGATCCGAATTGTTTGTAAATATTTTTGATTTCAATCATGGGTCTATCGCTCATTTTGACTGGATCTCCTTTCTAAATATTTAACCAGCAAGGACAAAATGACTGTCATTGTCAGGTACATGACTACCAGCGTCGTATAGGATTCGTCATAACGAAATGATCGTCCGGCATACAGACGCGCTACCTGGGTGATATCACGAACAGCCAGTACGGAAACGAGGGACGAATCTTTCAACATGGCGACAAAATCATTCCCCAGAGCTGGTAAGACATTGCGAATAGCTTGCGGCAGGATAATATAGAACATCGCCTGCCAGTAACTCATGCCCTGGGAACGGGCAGCTTCCATCTGACCTTTGCTGATGGACTGAATGCCTGCGCGAAATATTTCTGCTAAAAAAGCGCCGTATGTAACAGTAAGAGCAATTATTGCTCTTACATTCATATTGATCGTTTTGTTTTCTAATGCCAGGAGTGGAGTGGCAGCAAAAGTAAAATTGATGGATGCAAACCAGTGACCCAAGGCGTTTAATCCCCCAATAACTGCCGGTAATCCCACAAATGCAATAAAAAAGATAAGCACGAGCATGGGAACACCACGGATAAACTCGACGTACAATGTGGCCAGGTTGCGAAAAAAGATACTATTGGAGATTCTGCCCAGCCCGGTCAGTAATCCCAGGAGTATTGCAAAAAAGAAAGCAGTTAGTGTCGTAGAGATGGTTATGCCTAATCCGGCACGGATAAATACAAATGCTTCCCGGTAGCTGGGTGTGGTAGCAATGGCAATGTACATTGAAATGGCAATTGCAATCAGAGCGGCAAACCACCAGGGAAAGTTTTGAAGTTTTGTTTTTAGACTGGGTTTCGAATAGTCTATGGGAACCTCATCAGGTTGTGCAGCGGTCGTTTCTTTTATCATGTGGATCCTCACTTTTTCCGGTCATCTGGTTTTTTTATTGACCAGATGACCGAATTTTCAAAATAGTTCTTTATTGGGTGAGAAAAAAGAAAGTGAGGTTTTACCCAATCGCGTCTCTCAATTCTCGACTCTGGCTATGATTATTCTGCAATGTCGTCGTAGGTGATGTCAAAATCGGGACCGAAATATCTTACATTTAATGCTGAGAGGAAGCCATCAGCTTTCATTGCATTGATTGCCTGATCGACTAATGCGGTCAGTTTACTGCCTTTTGGATAAATGAAACCCAATTCGTCACTGCTGATCGCAGGACCAATCAGTTCCACTGCATCTGCATTCTCTCCCATGTATCCCATACCGACTACTTCATCGATAATGACTGCATCGACATCACCGGCGATCAAAGCCTGCACGGCAAAGGGGAATTGTTCAAAAGCCTGAATGCGATCTTCTGGCAAATATTCAACGGCTGTCTCATAATTAGTCGTGGCTGTTTGTGTACCCATGACGAGATCAGTTTCCACAAATTCTTCAATGGATGTGAATCGATCTTCACCCAGTCTGACTAACAAGCGCTGTTGGATGTTAATGTATCCTGTCGAAAAATCGACAATTTCGGCTCTATCCGGTGTGATGGTGATGCCATCGCCGGCAGCGTCAAATTGTCCGTCTGCAACAGCTTGAATCATGCCGTCCCAGGCGGCTTCAACAAATACAGGGGTGCAGTGTAGTCTCGTACAAATTTCTGTCCAGGCTTCATAGTCCCAGCCACCTGGTTTTCCGGTTTCGACGGAAATGTAGTTGAATGGTAAATACGCATTTTCTACAGCAATGGTGATTTCCTCACAGTCGAGGTCAGCAATTGCATCTGCAGCTGTACCTAAACAACCGGTTGGTAACTCGAATTCGGATAAGGCTGTTGGTTCTACCACAGCAGCGGTTGTCGGCGCAACGGGGGCTGTGGTTGGTTCGGCAGTTGGGGCAGTACAGGCAGAGAGCACCAGTACCAGGACGACAAATAAACTAAATCTTATTGAAAATTTTCTCATCGCAATTTCTCCTCAAGTTTGAATATGGTTGGTTGATCAATTGAATCGGTGCTTTGGCTTCACCGTTGATGAAAATGCTCCTATGGAGCGGTCAAAAAGGCATTTTCTCTTGTTGAATTACGTTTGGGGTATGCTTGGCTTGTCGAACTCCTTTTTTGTATTTTAAGTTATTTTTGGGAGTTTCCCAACTGCATTTATAGGATTTGGAATGCAGGCTTACAGGGAATGGAAACAAAAAAAGCCTTCCGGGAGGAAGGCTTTGATTATTCAAAAAACAGTTGGTTTGGTGCTTTACCTGTTAAACGATATCAGCCGTTCCTCCCGGGGAAGATCGGATGATGACGCTTAACCATGATTTGCACGAGTCTCGATATCATAATAAGCATGTTTATACACTTCATAAAAATATTTGTCAAGATATTTGGGAAAAATTGATAGAAATTGGGCAATTGACTGTAGAAAACTAATCATTGGCTATGCTAAGATTAAATTGAAAGATTTTAAATCTGCTCCGGAGCAATTAATGGTCAGGAAATTATTTGTATCGATGCTTGTGTTGGGATTTTTCTTGGTTTCTTGCCGTCCGAAAATATTAATGGAAAATTTCAAAACTCCACCACCAGAAAATGAAACGACGATCAGTACGCTTACCCCACCACGGGTGACTGAAGATCGCAATTTGCCAGGTTGGCGGGAACCTGAAATCTACCAGGCTGGACTGATTAATTCACAACAAGTGAACCTTTCAAGTTTGCAATCAGCCAACGAATACCACCTTGATTTAAAAGTTTCTGAAGATCGGTCATCAGTTTCAATTCAACAACAGTTACTGATGACCAATCTGGAAGATATCCCGCTCACAGACCTCTATTTTCATGTTTTTGCCAACTATAACGGCGGGAGAATTGCCTTCAATAAAATCACAATAGATGACCAGGTGGTTGATTATCAAATGGAAGCAGAAGATACGATTTTGCATATCCTGCTGCAAGATGCGCTTCTCAAAGGGCAGGATTTGATTGTGTCCATGGATTATATTCTGACCATCCCTACAGAAATGGGTGGCAATTATGGTTTGTTTGGCTATTTCCATTCGGTGATGGTGTTGGATACGTTTTATCCGATGCTGGCGGTATATGACCAGAACGGATGGCACATTGGTAAACCGGATCCGACCGGTGATCTCTCGTATACAGATGCAAGTTATTATTCCGTTTCTGTAGATTATCCGGCAGATATGGTCATTGTCGCGTCAGGTATAAAAACTGATAGTAGTCTGAATGGCGAACGTGAAACAGCACAGTTTGCGATAGGACCGGCACGGGATTTTTACCTGGCGTTAAGCGAAGACTACATCAAGTTAAGTGAACAGGTTGGCGAGGTGATGATCAATAGTTACGCGCTGCCATCCGATAAAGATGGGGCAAACATTGCATTGGATGCCGCTGTCCAGGCTCTGAATATTTTCACTTCCCGTTTTGGTGATTATCCCTACAAGGAGTTGGATGTGATCAGCTCCCCGATGCAAGCAATGGGCATTGAATACCCGGGTATTATTGGAATCGGGATTGATCTTTACAAGCATGATGAAAAAACGGATACAACCATGAATCCGGAAATTCTCGAATCGGTGGTGGTGCATGAGGTTGGGCATCAATGGTTTTATAATCTGGTTGGGAACGACCAGGTAGAAGAGCCCTGGCTGGATGAATCAATCACCCAATATGCGACCAGTTTATATTACATCGATCGCTATCCGGGTGATGCGGTTGAACAATATCGCAAATCCTGGCAAGGGCGCTGGGATCGCATTCAACAGGAAAAAATCCCGATCGGTTTACCCGTTTCGGCTTATGATGGGAAAACGTATTCACCCATTATCTATGGTCGCGGACCCTACTTCTTATTGGAATTGGAAAAGACCTTAGGTCCCGAACTCAATGCGCAATTCTGGAAAGAATACGTTGCCAGATATCAGTGGCAAATCAGTACAACCGGGGAGTTCCGGCAATTGGCCGAGGAGATATGCGACTGTCAGTTGGGAGACCTTTTCATCGATTGGGTTTATGAAGTAAATTGAAATTTCAATTCAATTATTCAAGCATATAGCCATAACCACGCACGTTCACAATCCAGGTTGGATTGGCAGGGTCCTTCTCAATTTTATTGCGTAAAGACCAGATATATCGCCTTAAGACAGTCGAGTCTTCACTGCGGTATTGTCCCCAAATCATTTTGGTTAATTCTTCTTCCGAAACTGCTTTTCCATGTTTGCGGGCAAGAATTTCGAGGAGACGAAATTCGGTGGGTGTCAGATTGAGCAATTCATTTTCCAGGCGCACTTCCCGCCGGTTGAGGTCGATGATGAGATTCTCAATCAGGATCACGTTTTCGAGTGAACCGGTGCGACGTTGCGCCCGATTTAAAACCGCTGCAATACGGGCGGATAATTCGGCGAAACTGAAGGGTTTGGTGACATAGTCATCGATACCCAATGAGAACCCCCGTAATTTATCGGCTTCGGCAGTTTTCCCGGTGAGCAAAATGATCGGAATTGTGGAAAGTTCCCGCAGACGTGCCACGACTTCCCATCCGTCCATACCCGGCATCATCACATCCAGAATAACAATTCTGGGTTGCTCACTATATGCTTTCCTTAACGCATCCGGACCGCTGTTTGCTGTGACGACATCATATTTATCGTTCAGGAACTCAGATAAAAAAGATAATAATGTTTTATCATCATCGACAATCAGAATTTTTGCTCTCAACGCGAAGTCTCCCGGCTCTTGTGACCATTGTAGCATAAAACAGGATTAACCAAGTATGCATTGAAATCATCAAAATTACTTGATCATTGGTAAAAAAACGGAGAAGATGGATCCGCTCGGTTGGTTATGCCCGGCGCTGATTTTTCCATTTAATGTCTCCACGAAGCGTTTGACCATATATAGACCAAGCCCATGTCCATACACGGTTTGTGAGTCCGTCATGTTAACGCGGTAAAACCGATCAAAAATATACGGAATGGCATCATCCGATATACCCGGTCCAAAATCCTTGACTTGAATGCAGACCATTTCTTCGTCTGGAAAGGCCTCAATCAGTATATCCCCTTGTGGAGCATACTTAATGGCGTTATCCAGTAAATGAAAAAGGATGGAATGCAAAGCTTTTTCATCTGCCAGGACAACCGGAGTGCCAGGTTGCACCAGCCATTTTATTCTTTCTCCACCCCGGGTTTGTGCATAAAACTGTTGAAGAGATACGGTCAGTGCATAAATGTCCAGGGGTTCCGGGTAAAGAGGGAGGCGATTTGCATCCATGGCCGAAAGATCCAGGATAGTCTCGGTAAATTTGGAAAGGCGCAAAATTTCCGATTGCACAAGTTTAAGAGTTTTGGACGTTTTTTCATTTTGCGAATCAGGTGAAGTCAATAAGAGTTCAATTCCCCCGCGGATATTGGTTAAAGGTGCTCGTAATTCGTGGGACACTAAAGAAACAAAATCGGATTTGATCTGATCCAGCTGTTGTAGGGTCATATTCTGTTCTTCCAGCGTCTGGTAGGCTAATTGCAGATCGGATGTTTTGTTGTCAACAATTTTTTCCAGATCCTGATTGAGATGCTCCAATTCGGTCCGGGCATGCGCTACTTCAATATAGGCTTGCAATAATTCGTCCTGTTGTTGCTTTTGGACCCGCAGATCGTGGGCTGTAGCCGCATAAACGAGACGCTGTTGGTTGCCAGCTTCAATCGATCGAAACGTTAATAGGACGGGTATCAAAGCTCCGGTTTTTGTTTTCAAAGCCACTTCACGCGCAGAATCCATTTCATTTAAACGGGTTGAAACTTCAAGTAAATCCTCGAGCCAGGGTTGGTCAGAAGGTTGAAGAACAAACATTTCCTCGATTTTTGAATTGATCAAATAATCGCGTGGATATTCACTGATTTCCAAAAAAGCATGATTGATCAGGCGCAATTTTCCATGTTCATCGCACACAAAAGCAGGCTCAGCAATACTGTTTACCAGATGTGCATATTGAACCATCGTATTTTGCCCTGTTTGGATACCCTGACTGACGAGCAAACCAAGCCCTAGAATCAGTGTACCCCACAGACTATAGGTGTCAAACCGGTTATTGAATTGCCAGTTCAGGATGGCGAACCAGCCTAATAGAAGTATAGAGATGATGGGTAACAGGCTTTGACTGCGGGCAAGCACACGTGTAATAAATCCGGGTCGCTGAAAATTTTGAAAACTGGATTGTAAAAGGATGGCAATTAAGATGATCATATTGCCAAGTACCCAACCCAAATCCAGTGTGGTTCCAGGTGTGTATTTTTGATCGCTGCCGATAAACGAAATAAAATTCAGATCGCTGACCGAGAAACTTAATATAGCAAATAATATCCATAAAAGAGCAGAGTTGATTTCTTCGGCTTTGGAAAGCAGAAACAAAATCAAAATGAAAACAAGACTGATCAAATCAACCAGAATATAAACAAAATTTCCGATTGAAGCAATGGAATGGGTTTCATACAATGGGAGGATCCAGGCATCCCATAAGAGCAAGGTAATCGCTGCCATTGATAAGGCAGTATCCAGAAAAAGACTTACTTTACTGATTACAAATCGTTGGGTACGTGGGTGGGACCCCATGCCAAACCAGATCATCAACCCACCCGCCAGATGTAGATATTGTGCAATTATGAGCAAAATTTCCGGTTGAAAGCCCAGGAAAAGCAATAAATTCAGGCTGTCGAGGAAAAACCAGAGACATAACCCACGTGTAATCCAAAGCCAGGACTTCCTTTTTGGCTTAGAATCTGTCTCTTTATAGGTTGACCAGGCAGCATAGGCACATAATCCGGAAGTGAAGACGATTGTCAGGTTGCCGATCCAGTATCGTTCCCAATAAAGGTCCTGTCCCCGCAGCAGCCAGAGGATGTACACAACCATAAACAATCCGATAAAAATAAGTGCATATCGGGTGCGATGTTTTTGAATCGACTGTACAACCATAGACTGATTGTACACAGCAGCGTTGGCAACGTCAATTAATAACGAATAAAAATCATGCGGCCGGTGAATTTAACCCGGTAGGATTTTCTTAAATTATTAAAATTCACCCCTTTTTGTTAATGTAATTCTAATCAAAGCATTATAAAATAAATATATTGAGCGCCTGGGTGCCCCCCTCACCCATGCGCTCAATGCTTTTAATGGGGAATTTTTAAACAAAAGTGGGCGAACAAAATATTATGTCGCCTTTCACAGGCTTAAATCCTGTACTTTTCAATTTATTTTTAAAGCTGTATGATGATTGTGCAGAAAAGTTTTTCATTTTTTTTCACTACAATCACTAGAGCTGTTGCATTATCAGGAGGAAGTGGATGAAAAAATATGGTTTCGCTTTCCCTTCATTGATTACCATCATCATTCTATTAATTGTTTCGGCTTGTATTATTTCACCCAGACAATTTATTCCCGGAAATAAAGTAGATAAGGGGACACTTGAAGCGAATCCCAGCGTAACATCTGAGGCTTTGGTTGAAACGCCAGCCCCAGTGGAATTTTCACCGACTCCAATCATTTGGACTGCTACACCGATCATAATTACCGCCACGCCACAAGTGAGCCTGACACCAGAAACCACAGCAACCGTGCCACAGCCAATCGTCACGCCAGTTTCTGTCACTGCTACCTCCTTGCCATCACTTACCCCCGCAACGAATACGCAGATCATAAAAATATATCTTGTTGCAATAGGCGATAATGGCGCGTCCGGTACGAAAATTGGATGTGATGATAGTCTGGTTGCAGTCGATGTTGGCATTCCCCCCACCGCAGGTGTTCTGCGTGCTGCATTATCGGAACTCCTGGCAATTGATTCGGAAACTTATGGTGATTCGGGTCTTTATAATGCACTTTACCAGTCTAATCTGGAGATTGAGAATTTGTCTGTAATCAACGGTGTTGCCAGTATTTACCTTTCAGGAGATCTGATGCTGGGTGGGGTTTGTGATCATCCGCGGGTGGAATCACAGTTAAGCGCAATTGCACTTCAATTTTCGACAGTATCTTCGGTGGAAATTTTCATCAATGGAGTTCCATTAAAAGATGTGCTTTCCTTGAAATAATGTCAAATTTTTCTTTCCCCCCAAATCTATCACTGAAAACCTGGATTTGATAATGGGTAAGCATTAATCACCTCTCTGAAAATTTTACAGCGGATTAATATTTCTATGCAGTCGGAGGCAATCCAGTTTTATTTGTTTTGAGGATAAAAAAGAGATTAAATTTTTCTTTCTTTCTGCCTGTGTCTAAAATTTCTTTGGGAAAGATGGTCATTATTTTTTGTGATTAATCACAATTTTTGCGGCAGAAAGTCCTTTCATGGATTGAAAATTTCGTAATCTCCCTTATAATCGTTTCAATCGTTCCTATTAATGGTGGTGAAAATGTTTTACTTATTACTTGTATCTTTGATTTGGGCTTTTTCATTTGGCTTAATCAAAAATCAATTAGCAGGGTTGGATGCCAATTTTATTGCAGCTGCCAGATTATTGGCTTCGTTGATTGTTTTTTTGCCTTTTTTGAGGATAAAAAATCTTCCAAAGAATCAAATGATTTCTTTGTTTTTTGCCGGAGCAATTCAATTTGGCGTAATGTATATTGCATATAATTATGCGTTCCAATATCTTAAAGCCTATGAAGTTGCCTTGTTTACGATCTTCACACCCCTGTTTGTCACCCTGACCAATGACGCATTCAAGCGGCGTCTGCACTGGCTCAGTCTGGCTGCTACCATCCTGGCGATCATCGGTACGGCAATAGTCAGACGTGGCGGTGTAATACAATCCGATATTGTGACCGGTTTTTTGATTGTGCAAATTTCTAACATCGCGTTTGCATTTGGTCAGGTTTATTATAAGGAAATTATGGCTAAATATCCGCAAGTGCAAACTTCAAACCTGCAGGTTTTCGGGTTGTTGTTTATGGGTGCTTTTCTGACTGCTGGTTTATCTTCGCTCACCTTCACGGATTGGAGCGTATTCCAAATCACTACCCAGCAAATCCTGGTGCTCGCCTTTCTGGGTTCAATTTCTTCCGGCTTGGGTTTCTTTTTATGGAATGTTGGTGCCCGTAAAGTTCACACCGGCACGTTAGCCATATTCAATGATCTGAAAATTCCTCTGGCAGTTGCCGTTTCCCTGATTTTCTTTGGTGAAAAAGCGAATGTTTGGAACCTGTTATTTGGTGGTGTGCTTGTCATTGGCGCTTTGTGGTTAAATGAATGGGGTGCGCGGCGGATTAGTGCAAAGGAGAAGGCAGGTCTCGGAGTTGCAAAAGCTTAACCTCTCAGACAGGTTTCCAGCTCCTGGCAAGTTTTTTCCAGATTTTCATTGAAGTCAATTTTTGCTGCATAGTGCTGGCAATTGGACTGTATTTTTGGATCAGTTAATAGTTTTCCTATTTTTTGGGCGACATTTTTTGGTTTAAATTGATTCGGTTTGATTGAATCACCCAGTCCAAGGCGACGAATTCGGGCAGCATTATCAGGCTGATCCTGACTCAGAGGCATGATCAATTGCGGTACACCGGCTGCAGTTGCCTGTGCCAGGCTGCCAATTCCACCGTGATAAATGAACACAGACGCATGTGGTAAAAGCTGTGAAAAATCTGCATAAGGTTGATATAGGATTTCTTTTGGCAGGTTTTCGAACACTTGCTGGATTTGGCGAGAAATGAGTATCGCTCTTTTCCCCAGCATTTGGGTTGTGGAAATGGCGGTTTGAAAGAATTCATTTCCATGACGCATGGCAGTCCCGGCAGTGAAAACCAATGGTTTATCGCCCTCTGCCAAAAATGCATTTAGTTCAGTAGAGAGTAGTGGAGATGCACTGTGGTGACCAATGAATCCTGTCAGGCAAGTGTTGGGTGGCCAATCCGCTTGAGGAGGCGCATACCAATCCGGAAACAGGCAGATATTCTTAATTGGTGAAAAAAGAAACTGGTCAAAAATCCGGTGTACAGGCGGTAACCCGAGTTCTGCCCTGTAAGCATTGATTGCGGGTGCAAGAATTGGATCGATAAAACTTCGATCCAGCAATTTATAATACATGCGTACCAGGGAGGGCGGGTACCAGGCTGGAATTTCAAAGCCGCCTAAAACCGGTGCTGCATAAGCGGAGCGCAGCAAACTTGGTTGTAATTGAAGTGTTACAAATGGATGACCAAGTTTTTCATGAGCAAGATGCGATCCAAATAGCAATAACGGGGAGACGACTAAAGTATTTTTTGGATCAAAAGTTTGAATGATTTCAAACAATGGACGCAAGAAAGGGAGAATGCCCTCCCTGACGATGACTGAAAACCCGCGGGTGGGATGCCAAAGGTCCGGGTTATTCAGCATGGTGTTAAATTGTTGTTCCGTGCCTAAGGGGATCAGATCCACATCGGATTCGCTGGCTATTTTTTGAAAAACAGGACTGGCAATCAATTTGGCTTGAAATCCCCGCTGGTTCATCGCCTGGATGATGTTAAGGAGCGGGATAACATCTCCGGAGCTGCCCAACGTGGGGAAAAGAATGGTTTTCATCAATCGATACTTCCTGTGTGTTTATGCGTAGTTTGATTAATCATACAATGAAATACGATTTTCCT
>CAZPIM010000075.1:0-1218 GCA_964586385.1 uncultured Anaerolineaceae bacterium | reverse complement strand
GGATTCATAATTGCGGACTAAGGGTAAGATCTGCATTCGAAACCAAATGATTGAACGTAGACAAAAAACGTCGGTTCGAAATTGAATTATTTTTCGTTACGATTACCTAACCGGATTGTAAGGCTTAAATTTACAAATTTGTTAGATGGCTGTGTGGATGATGGGTTTTGATATAATATACAACTTGAACCTTATTGGTCAATTTTTCGCAAGGAGTAAATTATGGGCTTAAAACGACCGTTAATCGGGTCGCTAGCCGCCATTCTGATTTTATTAGCGGTAATCTCGTTTAATGTACAAGCAATGGGTGTTGATCTCGCTCAATTGTTAGATGAAACACCTTTCAGCATCTTTATACCTTTAGTGCAAAAAAGCACACCTGTGCCAACGGTAACCGTCTCTCCTCCTGGAGGGTCATTAACCATCAATCACAATTCAATTTCTCTTTATAGTCGCATTCCAAGTTCTTATCTTCGGGCAGCCGAGCAAATCAAATTTAGATTCATGGATCGCTCTGTCGGAGCCAATATTTATGATGGTATTGAATGTCTCGGTTCTGCAAGTTGGGAAGCAAGTATTGCCAGTTGTCGAAGAGATTTCTTAACTTCCAGTTTAACCGATTGGAAAACCTTCACCGATTCCGATCCGGTCATTCCGACTTTGATTCAGTTTCCGGGTGGAAACAACGACTCGAATATCAGCTTTGTGTACCATGAAGCAACCTGGGAAGAGGATTTAGCGTATTTTATCTCCCAATACCCTTCCAATCTGAACCAGGACATTTTCTCTTATCAGCATAATTATCTGCATGTCGCTCCCGGATCCAATATTGATAATGTTTATTTCGATCCGAATTATAACGGCACGAATATCTATGATTTAGTGGCACTCGAAGCCCGTTATCCAGACCAGACCTTTGTCTATTGGACCACATCGCTTGCCCGATCGATCGGTTCAGCAGATGCCCAATCGTTTAACAATCAGATGCGCACCTGGGCTGCTCAAAATGGGAAGATCCTGATTGATGTAGCCGATATTGAGAGTCATGCCCCTAATGGGACTGCCTGCCGAAATAGCCAGGGATATGAAGTTCTCTGTCCACAATATACAACCGAAACAGAAGGCGGGCATTTAGGCAGTGTTTCCGGTGGTAAAATCCAAATCGCGAAAGCAATTTGGGTCATGCTGGCACAAGTAGCCGGCTGGCGACCGTAATTC
>CAZPIM010000074.1:0-12820 GCA_964586385.1 uncultured Anaerolineaceae bacterium | reverse complement strand
TTTTGGATTATATGGTCTCCTTAACTTGTTGTCCATTAAACTGGGGGAAGTCCAATTTGACATCGAGCATGGGAAACCTGGTTTTATGTTTGTGGCAGGTCTTTGAAACTTCTAGAATTAGTTTTCTTTATTAAAGCAGAAAAATTAAATCCCTCACAGATCTCATCTTCAAGATGAAATCTGGTCTTTTTTCCTTCAAGCAAAGGCTATGGTCGGCATAACACCAGGTTTCACGAGATTTAGTTTTGTTGAATTCGGATGTGAGTCAAATAAATTCGTATCTCTGGAATTTCATCCGCAAACAAGAAACCTGGTCTTTTTTCCTTCATGTAAAGGCTATGGTCGGTATAACACCAGGTTTCACGAGATTTGGATCTTTTTAAACATGGGTCTTCTTAATATGTAATCCATAAATATAAAACCTGTTGTTTTAATTAGGTTTTATAAAAAGATATCAATCAAATCCGCGGTGCTTTGGAGAATTAAATCAGCACCTGCCCTGGTTAGTTCTCTTTCTGTACCAAAACCACATAAAACACCCACTGTCTGAGCACCTGCTGCTTTTCCAGCCCGGATATCAACAGTGGTATCTCCGATCATCAGGCAATGTTCAGCAGAAACCGACATTTGGCTGGCTGCAAGCCGAATTGGATCTGGGAATGGTTTGGTATAAACACAACTTTGAGCTGTGACGATACTTTTAAAATGACTATAAATTTGAAATTGATTTAAAAACATTTCTGTTGTGCGATCATCTCGCGCACTTACCACGGCCATTGGGAATTTTATCCGAAGAAATGAAAGCATTTCAAGTACACCAGGAACCATCCAGAATTGTTTTGGCTTGTGACCAATTTTCTTTTGGGCAATAAAATTAAAAACACGTCCAATATCGTCATCTAAATGAATGCGGTCCAGCGCTTCATAAATCACATTTCCAGGTGATTCCAATCCCATCACCATCCATCTGGCAACATGTTTTGGATCATTTTTTGGAGAAAGAAATCGTAACGGAGAAATTATTTTCGAAAACCGATGAATCCATTGATCATCCGTATCACTCAGTGTTCCATCCACATCAAAACATAATGCTTGAATTCTAGATATATCCAGACCCATTTGCTACTCCAAAGGGAAATCGGTGAATGATGACAGAATTTTCGTTGCGGTTTCCTCATCCGGTGCTATCACCCACAAAACCCGATTTGATTGAAGGGAAATTGTGATCACTTTTTCGTCCTTAAACCATTGAAAATAATCTTTCCCGGATTCTGCCCCTTGTCCCCAACGGTTTTTCCCGTACTTTGCAAATTGTTCCCAAAACTCTAACGCCTCAATTTCCGTATCCCAATCACTGCGATAAACGAGAATTCCCTGACTTTTATCGCTATTTTGATAAACAAGATATTGATCTCCACCCCAACCTTCTGTGGATATTTTGGCTTGATCCTCATCAATACGAAATGATGGATCAAAAGCTTTGGCTAATAATAAATAGGTATACCACTCACCCAAGCTATTCCGGTCAATTTCTTCCCAGCCTTCTCCTAACTTTTCCGAGAATTCCGGCAGGTCCAATATGGCGGGAATATCATCCGGGTAACGATTCGGATGCAAAATCTGTTCGGTTGAGAGCGGAGGGTTCAAATAGGCATCGTCGACTGCTTTGAATCCACCCTCCTCATAAAGACTTTGAACAAATTCCAATCCCTGACTATATGCAAATAAGAAATCCTCTTGTAAAAATACGGGCGCTGAGTCAAAAATTGGACTTTGATAACTATCATACATTTCGAGAATATCCCGCTTATCCTGATTGGATGAATGCTCTAAAAACCATAATGTTTCTGTTAAAGTCGCATCCCCCTCGACCAACGCCTGTACTGCTGCACAATATTCACTATCTTGCAGACAATATTCCTCATCCAATTTCAACCCGTTTTTCAAATCAAAAGCTTCATCCTGTAATGCATGCGTAAATTCATGCGCATACGTCATCTTTTCTGATCCTTTAAATGCTTCACCCTGAACGACGACCATTTCCCTGGTTTCGTCATCATAAAAACCTGCGATCTGTTCACTATATAAATCCAGGTAGAGGTTGTATAGATCAAAATCTTTTTCAAGGAATCCGAATAAATCCAGGATAATTGCATCTTTTTGGCTGTCTTCGATTGTGTAATCTACGAAGAAATCATCCATCACTCTTTGTCGAAGATCCGTCTGTGGCAATGTTCTTCGAATCACCTCATTGGAAAGGGACAATCCTCTCAGACTTTCCACTTGCTCTTCAATGATTTCCATTGTGGAAAGCATATTTTCATCCGGATCCTGCGAATCGTTTTCATTATTAAGTTCCGGAGTGAAAACTGGTTCCATTGTACTTTTTGGTCCATCTTGGGTGGGTGGTAAAGTAGGTATTAATGGATGTGTATTTTCATTTTGAGATACAACATTTCTTGAAATTAAAAATGTTCCAACACCAGTTGCGATGATCACAAGGCAACAAAAAATTACAAATGCAACAATTCCTACAACAATGAAAACAGTACGTTTATTCATGCAAGAGACCTGTTAATTCTTAATTATTCATGACATAATTTAATGCATAATCTGCATCCAGGTAGTTTGGCTGGGCTTCCAGGGCTGCCTGAAACGATTCGATTGCTTTAACTTTATCACCTTTTCGATACAGCCCCCATCCATTCCACAACAAAGCTTCCTCAGAATTTGGTGTCCGTTCCAAGGCATATTGAACCAACGCCATCAAATCATCAGTCCTTAACATGTGAAAATACGAAATAAACGGACCAAACTGGTATCGTAGCATGCGTTGCGGCCATCCAATTTCACGGGCTCGATCATAAGCCTGGGTGGAAAAATCATAATTATCAAAGTACATATAATTTGTTCCCAGGTTAAACCATGCAAATACATTTTCAGGATCTTCTTCCGTTTCCTTTAATGCTGCATTCAAAGCATTCTGTCGATTTTGATCGACATCCCAATTGTCCCCCAAAATTTGTTTGATTGTATCTTCCTGATCTGGCAAGTAAATGATGATATAAACACGATTAAAAGCCTGCCATTGCTCATCTATTTGATCATAATCAAACCAATGATCCGGCCCAACATATGAATCTTGCGTCAGGAATTGTTGCCTTTGGTCATCATAGCCATTTATCAACAAGTAATGTCCACCCCAGCGATCATCATTCGGCCAAAAATTTTCATCAAATATAAACGTCTCTTCAATCATGACTGGAAAACCGGCAGCGACTAATTTCTTTAATGTTTCGATATCCCCACCCACACGATACATGGTGTTCAGCCAACCCGCATAATTCTTTACATAATAATCCAACTCTTCAACATTTACATTTCTATCCTGTGCAATTGGTTTGATGACATCAGAGATGGTAAATTGATCACCTTCCCAACCGTAATATCGCAAATTCATCACCATCGTAGCCGGACCACAATTATTAATATCCTGTTTTTCATAAGCCGGAGAATTTAATATTACACTTTCAGGCAAAGGAGCGTCTGTTGGGGTTGGCATTGCTGTTGGTAAAATAGTTTCGGGTAAATTGGTTGGCGTTTCAGTAGGCAGTTCTGGAGTAGCAGTCTGCATGACAGGTGTGCTGTTATTATTTATGAAACTTGCTGTTGGTACGGCTGATACCGGATTGATAACCCCCGATACATATGCTTTAGTGATCTCCCATTGCCATAACAGGCGCTTTTGAATGGATGGAATCAGCAATAAAGCAAATCCAAAAAGAAAGATTGTGATGACCAAAAAAGGCCAGTATTTTTTAGCTTTTTGTTTTTTCATTTCCACATTCTAACAGGGATTTTCGTTTTCAGGTCGGTACAACTGTCTAATTTGGAGTAATTTTGTAGACTTATTTGGAAAAATATTGTTATAATACGGGGCATGAAATATCACATATGGACTGAAGGCTGCCAGATGAATGTCGCTGATTCCATGCGAGTTGCATCCGCATTGGAAAAAATGGGTTACCATGACACGGCACATCCGAAAGAAGCCGATGTTATTATCCTGAATACTTGTGTCGTCCGTCAAAGTGCTGAAGATAAAGCTGTCGGTCGATTGAGTTCATTACGTCCGCTCAAAGACGAAAATCCGGATTTGATCATTAACCTGATGGGATGCATGGTCGGCGTTAAAGATAATCCGGTTCTAAAAAAAAGATTTCCCTATGTGGATGTTTTTTCTCCACCATCGGATCCGGAACCACTTGTAAAACACCTCCTCGAGAAAGAGGGTCGTGCGCATGAGTTGGATGAAACATTAACCCGTTTTGCCTATATGGATGGCGATTTGGTCCTGCCTTCGGAAGAGAAAGGTAATCTTGTTGCCAGTTTCATTTCGATCGTTTTGGGTTGTTCTTATGCCTGCACTTACTGTATCATACCGTATCGACGCGGAATCGAAAAAAGCCGTGCCCCTGAAGAAATTCTAGCCGAAGCTCAATCACTTGCTGACCAGGGCGTTAAAGAAATTACGCTTTTAGGTCAAATCGTGGATCGTTACGGAAAAGACAATCCCGATTACCCAACGCTTGGTGGTTTATTGCGCCGACTTCACAGCATTCGGGGAATTGAAAGAATCAGGTTTTTAACTTCACATCCGAATTATATGACGGATGAATTATTAGACACCGTTTCCGACTTTCCGAAAATAATGCCCCATATTGAAGTGCCGATTCAAGCAGGTAATGACCTGGTTCTGGAGAATATGCGCCGTGGTTATACCAATCACCAATATCGGGAATTAATCCACCGTATTCGAGAGCGAATCCCCGGTGTTTCGATTGCAACAGATATTATCGTAGGATTTCCCGGTGAAACAGAAGAACAATATCAGGATACTTATAACCTTCTGGCTGAATTAAAACTGGACGTTGCTCATCTGGCTCGTTATTCTCCCAGGGAAGGAACTGTTTCTGCCCGAAAAATGGCAGATGATGTCCCGGATGAGGAAAAATGGCGTAGGTTCAGGGAACTCGAAGACCTGCAGGAAGGTATAGCAACCGAGATTCACGCCCGCTACCTGGATCAAACTGTTCCGGTTTTGTTTGAGGAAAAAAGCAAAAAAGGACGCTGGCGCGGCAGGACCGAAACCAATAAACTCGTATTTGTGGAAAGTAAAGAAAACCTGAAAGGTAAAACACTTCCAGTAAAAGTGTATTGGACCGGTCCCTGGTCAATGTTAGCGAAAATTGAAGAATGAAGAAGCTGGTTTTGCTGGGTGGCGTATTGGTATTTTTGCTTGCTATCATGGCAGGTATTTATTATTTCGTGATAAGGGCAGACACCAGTTCCCGTAGCGCGAATGTCATGGAGTGGATCAAACACCCTTTGGATCATCCGGATTGGTCCATCCAAGCCAAAGAGCAATGTCCTGAAGCTGTGTTTAGCATGCCAACTTCCGGCTTCATTGGCTTTTTGTGGGATGATTCTTTCCGTCCCGGACACCGCCACACCGGATTGGATATTTTTAGCGGGACTGAACCGGGCACCACGCCGGTTTTCGCTGCTATGGATGGGTACTTAACCAGAGAATCAGACTGGGTTTCAACGATTATTATAAGAATTCCTCAAGATCCGCTCAACTCAGAGCAACAAATATGGACGTATTACACGCACATGGCAGATAAAGACGGAAGGTCATTTATTGAGCCATCCTTTCCGCCCGGAACAAGTGAAGTTTTTGTTGAAGCAGGTACTTTGTTGGGATATCAGGGTAATTTTTCCGGTACCGCAGGTTCACCTACGGGAAATCATTTGCATTTTTCAATCGTAAAAGACGATGGATCAGGAAAATATTTAAACGAACTGGAAATTGAAAACACAATTGACCCTTCACCGTATTTTCAAATTTCTCTCAATGCAAAAAACCAACCTGCAGAAATTCCTGTTTGCATTCCTTGAAAATGATCATTTGTTCAAAAACATAAAAAGAAGTACTCAACATTGGTTTGATTACGATATTAAGCCAATACATTTATGCAATCATATTGATCTATAATTAGGATATATGAATTCCGGGCAATGGATTACCGGGCAAAATTGAAAGGGAGGGTATATGATTTCTTACCGTGATATCGTTCATGGATTGAAAAGGTTGGAAATTGACTCTTCAAAGCCTGTAATCGTACATGCGTCTATTTCCGCTTTTGGAGAAATTCGTGGTGGTGCAGAAGCATTCCTGGGGGCATTATTAGCGAACTATCAAAAGATTATGATGCCTGCTTTTACCTTTAAATCTATGGTCACACCAGAATTTGGTCCGGATCATAATGGAATTACGTATGGAAGCGGGAAAGATCTTAACCGGATGGCGGAATTTTTTTATCCCGACATGCCTGTAGACCCCATGATCGGAATTCTGGCTGAAATCTTGTTTGAACACCCCGATTCGCAAAGATCAAACCATCCAATCCTTTCATTCACCGGCATCAACGTGTCAGACGCATTAAAGAAACAAAGTTTGGAAGAACCATTTGCACCGATTAAGACGCTTGTTGAAGATAACGGTTGGGTCATATTAGCAGGCGTTGATCAAACGGTGAATACCAGTATTCATTATGCTGAACAAATGGCAGGCAGAAAAACATTTTTGCGCTGGGCACTCACAGTTCACGGCGTGGTTGAATGCCCCAATTTTCCCGGATGTTCTGATGGATTTCAAAAAGGAGAATCACTCTTTTCATCATTTTCAAAATCGATCATGATTAATGAAACAAAAATAAATGCATATCCATTAACACAATTGGTCCAGGCAGTACAAGTACGCATCAGGAAGGACCCCAAAGCATTGTTGTGTTCACGTAAAACCTGTCCTCGTTGTGATTCAATTCGTAATACGCTTAAGAAAAAATAATCTTTTCCATCCAAGATCAAATTTATCAATTACCTTTTATGCTATACTAATTTCTAATGTGGTTTAAAAAAACCATAGTAGATATATTCTTTTCTTGATAGAAAATCTTATTACTATTGGTGTTTTTAAAGGGGAAGTATGACGATAGACCAGACCAAATCTTCTTTAGAACTGTTATTGAGAATAAGCCGGGAATTGGCTACTACTTTGGAATTAAAAGAAGCGCTGACCAAAGTAATTTTGCTTTCAATGCAAAATGTTGGTGCAGAACGCGGCAGCCTGATTGCCATTAATCAGAGTCAGGATCCTATCGAAGCCGTAATCATTACAGAATCAGATCGTATTGTACCCACAACCAAAGACCAGGTACTGGCAGTTTTAGATAAAGGCTTAGCCGGTCGGGTAATGAAAACCCAAATGCCTGTTTGGATTGAAGATACCAGTAAAGACGATCGTTGGTTACGGCGTCCGGATGATGCGGTTGAAAAAAGCGGTGCAAAATCCGCCATGTGTCTATCGTTGAAAGCAAGAGACCAATTAGTTGGCGTTTTGACAATCGTTCATCCGCAACCCAATTATTTTAATGAAGAACAATTTGAATTGCTAAAAACGATAGCCGATTTGGCTGGTATTACAATCCACAATGCTTCGTTATTTGCTGCATTACAGTCAAGTAATCAACGATATCAGGAACTATTTGAAGATAATATTGATCCGATTTTCATCACAGACTGGCAAGGAAATATTATTGAGGTTAATCGCCAGGGTAAGCAGTTCATCGGGATATATGAATTTACTAAAAAACCATCCATCCAGGAATTTCACCCAATTAATTGGCAAGAGGTGGGGGAAGATTTTATCCATCTTAAAGCCGGGAAAACAGCCAGTTATGAATCTGAAATGCAGGGAGATCAACTAAAATTAGTGCCTGTTGATATTCACGTTCACAAAGTAGTAATCAATGATCAGGAAGTATTGCAATGGATTGTCAGGGATATTTCCGAAAGGAAATCATTGGATACTTTGCGTGAAGATTTGATGGCTATGATATATCACGATTTAAGATCTCCTTTGGCAAATATCGTCTCGAGTTTGGATATTTTGAATGCCATCCTTCCGAAAGATGACGGGTCAATATCACCAGTATTCCAAATCGCAGTACGATCAACGGAACGAATGCAGCGCTTAATTAACTCATTATTGGATATTAAACGTTTGGAAGCCGGCCAGCCAATCACCAATACAAAAACCGTTTCCATAAATTCATTAATCAGGGAGTCAATTGAGACAGTGGAACCCATCAGCACCAGTAAACATCAAACAATATGGCCAAAACCACCAGAAAAACAAATCAACATCGATGTTGATGAAAATATGATAAAACGTGTTTTAATCAATCTTCTCGAAAATGCGATAAAATTCTCACCCCTGGATGGATCCATTGAAATTGGCAACCAAATGGAAGGGCAAGATTTATTAATTTGGGTCAAAGACACTGGACCAGGTATACCGGATGAAGCACGCGACCGCATATTTAATAAATTTACCCGATTACAAGCGAAACAATTCCCAAAAGGGATTGGGCTTGGGTTGGCGTTTTGCAAGCTGGCAGTTAATGCACATGGTGGTAAAATCTGGGTGGATAGCGAATTAGGAGTCGGCAGCCAATTTAATATCCTGCTTCCATTGAAACAGAAATAAAGCAAAAATGATTGAGGTTTAAATGCAAGAAATCGCTAACCATGTATTTATAGAAACACAATACCCCGGAGTAACCCTTGGAGCAATAGGAAGAAAACATGGATTAATTCTGGTTGATTCCCCGTTTCGACAAGACGATGCGCGTGCCTGGCGTTCTGCTCTTTTAAATTTGGGTGGGGGTATCGCCCGGATGCTCATTCAATTGGACGCACATATGGACAGAACGATGGGTGCGAAAGCCCTCGAATGTACGATTTTGAGTCATCAGGATGCTGCCAGTGCATTTCAAAACCGCCCGGCTTCCATTAAAGCACAAACAATAGATGCCGGAGCAGAATGGGAAAGTTTTAATGGCCTGGGTAGTATCCGCTGGGGAACCCCACATATTACTTTTAGCGATCAAATGTTGGTCCATTGGGATGATGCACCTATCCGCATTACCCATAAGCCGGGTATTTCTGAAGGATCCATTTGGGCGGAATTAACGGCCGAAAAAATATTATTTATTGGTGATGCAATTGTGTGCAAACAAACACCTTTTTTGGGTACTGCAAATTTTCCGGAATGGATTAATCACTTGAGAGAATTAACCACCGAGGCTTACCAGGATTATTTCTTTGTGGGCGGCAGAAACGGGTTGGTTACCATGGAAGATTTACATTCTCAAATTTCCTTTCTAAATCTGGTGAATGACCAGTTGCTTGATCTGGCTTCATTTAAGTCGAATTTGGACTCGGTCAGCAAATTGGTCCCTGACTTAATGAAGAAGATACCTGGAATTCAACCAGATCAATATGACCTATTTGCAAAACGATTAGCGTATGGTTTACAGGCGAATTACAGTCGCAGATTTTTAGAAAAAACTTCCAAAAGAGAAAATTAGATTCCATTGCCATGATGAGAAGTTTACAGGATGATCATGAATCAGATTAATTCATTTGTTCCACTTGTGGAAGCAACACGTGGTGGTATTGTTGAATCGATACACTTTGGGGCATTTGCAATTGTTGATATTCATGGCAACTTACATGCTTCTTGTGGTGACCCTAATCTGGTAACTTTCATGCGTTCTTCCTCCAAACCGCTGCAAGCCTTACCACTAATCGAATTAGGTGGAAGAGAAAAATTTCTATTAACCGACCAGGAAATCGCGTTAACCTGTGCATCACATGAGGGCACGGATTTGCATATTCGGGTTTTGAAAAACATACAGGAAAAAACCGGGATTCTGGAAGAAGATCTTCTTTGTGGCACACATCCTCTCAAAGATAAAGCCACATCCGAAGCCATGCTCTTGAGAGGTGAAAAACTTTCACCAAATCGACATAATTGTTCCGGAAAACACAGTGGCTTTCTTGCATCAGCAGTTCTATTAAACGAACCTAAACAGGATTACATTCTCCTGAAACACCCAATCCAACAGATTGTTTTGCAGACTTTTGCGGAAATGTGTCAAATCTCCGTCGATGAGATCTTAATCGGCATTGATGGATGCTCTGTGCCGGTTTTTGCCCTTCCTTTAATGAAAGCGGCACTGGGGATTGCCCGCTTATGTGATCCGATTGATCTTCCACGAATACGCACCGAGGCATGCAGGACGATTACCCGGGCAATGACAAGTTTTCCTGAGATGGTAGCGGGATTTGATGAATTTGATACAAAATTGATGCGAATTGGTAATGGTAAGATCATCACAAAGCGTGGAGCAGAGGGATATCAGATTATTGGCTTATTACCAGGTGCTTATGGCAAAGACAGTCCGTCTTTGGGAATTGCAATAAAAATATCAGATGGTGACCCGAAAGAACGTGCCAGGCCACTGGTAAGTTTGGAAATTCTACGTCAATTAGGTGCGTTGAGCATCGACCAACTACAATTATTTCCGGAGTTTTTTACGCATGCCATTCGAAATTGGCGAAAATTGGATGTCGGGGAATTGAGACCATGTTTTGACTTAAATTTTTCTTCCGGGGATTCAACAGGCTCAAAATGAACGAAGTCCCTCGATCGCAAAATCCGCTAATTCAAAAATCACAGGAAATTTTCGACAGATTATTGGAACAATTTGGTCTGACGGAATGGCGAATTCCCCTGGATGCGATGGATGAATTAATCTCGACAGTTCTTTCACAAAACACAAACGATCGAAACCGGGACATTGCTTTTTTTGCTCTGAAAAACAGGTTCCCTTTCTGGGATCAGGTGCGGGATGCCGATTTACAAACAGTAATTGACTTAATTCGTCCTGCCGGTTTAGCCAATCAAAAAGGGACAAGAATCCAGGCACTGTTGAGAGAAATTACCGCAGAGCGAGGAAACCTGGATTTATCTTTCTTAAAATCCTATAGCGCTGAAGAGGCACATTCCTGGTTGACAAATTTTAAAGGTGTCGGTCTTAAGACCGCTGCGATTGTTATGCAATTTGCATTAGGCATTCCCGCTTTTCCTGTGGATACACACGTTTACCGTGTCAGCGGCAGGCTGGGATTAAGACCGGAGAAAATGAATGTGGATCAAGCGCATCATCATCTTGCCAAATCATTTAACCCGGATTCTTATGGTACTGCTCACTTAAATTTAATACGGTTGGGTCGGGAAATATGCCATGCCCGAAAACCTGATTGTAACAATTGCCCTTTGACTGATTTATGTGATTATTATTCGGCCATATCCAAATAATCGAGCCACATTTTTTGATCTTCAATTAAAGCAGGTTTGGGGTTGAGCGGCACCCAACGCAGTTGAAAGGTATTTCCACGATCCGATCTGATCTGCCATCTTTCTGGTGTTTCTTCCAAAACGCGCAACAAATAGAAGTGTCGGGTCAATTCGTGGGTTAAAAATTCACTCGGCAACCAACCATCTACCTTTTCTAAAAGATTTGGTGGTTTTTGATTGAGATCAATTTCCTCATAATTAATATGTGTGAAACCAACTTTTCTTTCAAAAATTTTTACCCACATACCACGGGTAAATAATGGGCCTGTACGCTGCGCAGTCTGAGCTGGCCATGAAAAACAACGCATTGTTTGGGTTAGAATTGCCACATCCGGATCAGTAAATTGATGATCATCGACGATTTTTTTGATAATTTCTACCTGTCGAAGACCTGTTTCTTCAAGTACTTCCCGAACTAAAGCATCTTCAGGGGTTTCTCCAGTTTCAACAGTTCCTGATGGTAATTGTATGCCAGCATGAGGATGTTCGAAAATTAAGATCTCCGACCCTGATTTTCCAGGTCGGATGATGAATGCAGTTACTTTTTCAATCATTCTAACCTGCCAAATTTACAATCTTGCGGAATTCGCAATAAGCATCCGGCATTGTCTCGCATGAAAAACGAATTTTTCGCCCATCAATACGAATAATCCCGGGCAAAATTTCTACTTTATCAGCCATATCTGAAGAACGAAATTCAACTTCAATTAAAATTGGTGCTTCAATTTTTAATGGCAAGGGGTTGTTGCCTGCCCTATACTTTTTTACTGCATTTTTTGCGGCTTCCAGAATCATTTTTTGTGTCACAGACGGATGCAGACAATCTGCAGAAAAACGACTGTTGGCGTTTTTTACTTCCACTGTATCAATACCGGGAATTAATTCTTTAGCTTCTAAAGCGACAGCCAGATCACCCGTGAGAAGAATTACCGGTACATTAAAATAACCACACAAAAAAGCATTCAATCCAGTTTCACCGACAATTTTTCCATTCAACCAGACATTTGCCACAGTAGAACTTGACCAGGTATGATCTAAAATTGCGTGTTTTGTCCCCATTCTGGCGTGATATCCAATAAAAAATGCAATATCGATACCCTGATCAATCCCTTGAACCATCGCATATTGCGAGGGACCGCCACTGTTCAACCTCACACGCTGATCCAAATTTTCAACCACAATATTATCACCACGCCAATGCCCATCGGTAACAATTACATCATTTACACCTTCAAACATTGCCCCCTGGATGGCAGCGTTTACTTCTTCTGTCATTATGCGGCGAAATCGTTGCCATTCAGTACTATCGGGAGTAACCTGATCCCAGGAAACGACCCCGCTAATACCTTCCATATCGACAGCGATTAATAATTTCACTTCTTCCTCCACATAATGCGATTACGATCAAAAATATCAAGGATAGTATACTACTTTCAAAGAATTGAATCAAAAGGATATAAATTATCCAATAACAAAATATATGTGTGA
>CAZPIM010000073.1:0-13171 GCA_964586385.1 uncultured Anaerolineaceae bacterium | reverse complement strand
AAATAATCGCCAGCTTCTTTTTTTATCCACCTGCACGCATTAATTTTTGTTCCAATACAGGCAGAATATTTTTAATCGCATTCTCATCTCCCCACCAATCCAGGCGCACCTGACCAACCCGTAAAGAACCAATTTGAAAATCTGACATTTTTTCTATGGATGCTTTCCAGCCATTGCCAACAATCCAGTTATTTTCTGAGGGTTTACCTCCGAGTTCAAGTAAATATTCTTCGATTAACCAGACTGGCATACTGCGAAGTTCGAATAATAAATGCTGCAAGTTATCCCCCTGCTACAGGTGGAAAAATGTCTATTTTTTCATTTTGCTGAAGTATTGTCTCAAGACCTTCAGGTAAATAATAGGTATCCCGTCCATTAATAAAGACATGGATATGGCGGAACATTTCGCCTTGATCATCGATTAACTGGCCGGCAAATGCCGGAAATTTTGTTATGATCCGGTTGATCAAATCGCGGATGGTGCTTCCATTCGGTAAATCAAACTCCACCGTTTTTATTCCCGTAATCATTCGAAATGTCGCATAAAAATTTACTTTCAAGGTTTCTCCACAAAAATAACTACAATTATCAATAACAATTACAAAAAAAATATCAAAATTAATTGTACAAATAAAAATTGTCAGGTTCAAGGTAGGAAAATCGTGGAATTGCCTGGTGACAATATACACTTACAATCATCTGGTCTTCAATCCATAATCAAAATGAGAATCAAATGTCTACTACTTTTATCCGGGAATTCTAATTTCCGATACTGGTCAGGAGGAAAAATGCCCCCAAAGGGACGTGTTGAGGTAAATGAGTATTATTGCAAAGGTTGTGAGCTTTGCGTTGAGGCCTGCCCACAAGGTGTATTAGTATTATCAACAGATCATATCAATGTCAAAGGATATCATCCTGCCGAATTAATCGAAAAGGGATGCACCGGTTGTGGAATATGTGCAATTGTCTGCCCGGAAGCAGCTATTGTTGTTTATCGTGAAGTAAAAGCTAGGCCGCAAGCTGGGGCTCAGGAGTAAAAATATGGCGAAAGAAATGTTAAAAGGAAATGTTGCCACAGCTGAGGCAGCAGTACGCGCAGGAATCAATGCCTATTTCGGATACCCAATCACCCCACAGACAGAATTGCTGGAATACCTTTCTTCAAGAATGCCGGAGTTGGGTCGTGCTTTCGTACAGGCTGAAAGTGAGTTAGGTGCAGTAAATATGGTCTATGGTGCAGCTTGTACCGGGGCACGTGTAATGAGTTCCTCCTCCAGCCCGGGGACCAGCCTGATGATGGAAGGCATCTCCTATATCTATGGCACAGAAATTCCTGCTGTCATCGTGGATGTAATGCGCGGTGGCCCAGGTTTGGGCAATATCGCTCCTGGTCAGGCAGACTACAATCAGATTGTGTATGGAGGTGGTCATGGGGATTACCATCCAATCGTACTTGCACCGGCAAATGTTCAGGAAGCGATTGATCTTACTTATATCTCATTTGATCTGGCGGAAAAATATCGCAACCTGGTTGTTATCCTGGCGGATGGTTTACTGGGGCAAATGATGGAACCAGCCGAACTTCCAGAAATGAAGCCAGTGTTAATGAGACAACCTGACTGGGCTGTTTTCGGTGCCGAAGGAAGACCAAAGCGTTTTCTTTCATCCATCAATCTCGATCCACCAAAACACGAAGCTTTCAATATCCGTATGGAAAAACGTTGGCAGGAAATAAAAACAAATGAAATTCGGTATAAAGAATATTATCTGGAGGATGCCAAAATTGCAATTGTAGCCTTTGGTACCTCCGGTCGCATTGCATTATCTGCAGTTCGTTCCGCACGGGCAAAAGGTGTTCCTGTAGGGCTATTTCGACCTGTTTCTCTGGCGCCTTATCCGGAACAGGCACTTTATGAACTATCCAAACGAATGGAAGGGTTGTTGGTCGTTGAAATGAATAATGGGCAAATGTTGGAAGATGTTTTAAAAATCACCCGTCAGCAACTCCCAATTGAGTTTTATGGCAGAACAGGTGGGGTAGTTCCTATGCCGGAAGAAATTGAAGCAGCGATTATGCGCATGATCCAGGATCCAAAACAATCTTCTGTTCATCCTCGAGACCACTGGATAACTTATCTCTCTCAAACAATATTAGGAGGTTCATGATGGTGGATGTAACCCTGGAAGAACAAATTGTTTACACGCGACCTGAATCTTTTACCGCTGCGCAAACACATTATTGCCCCGGTTGTACACATGGAACGGCACACCGATTGGTAGCAGAAGTCATCGATGAAATGGGAATCCGAGAAAAGACCGTCGGTGTAGCTTCCGTTGGATGCTCGGTTTTTGCCTACAATTATTTCAATATGGATTTTGTACAGTCGCCCCATGGACGCGCACCTGCCATGGCTACCGGAGTCAAAAGAGTATTACCGGATCGTTTTGTTTTTACCTATCAGGGAGATGGTGATCTTGCTTCAATCGGCATGGGCGAAATTGTCGCTGCAGCCGCCCGAGGAGAAAATATCACCGTTATCTTTATTAACAATGCCAATTATGGCATGACGGGTGGCCAGATGGCTCCGACAACTTTACCCGGTCAGCAGACATCCTCCTCTCCTAATGGTCGGGATGTAGAAGTCATGGGATTCCCCATCCGTACTGCCGAACTTTTAGCCACGTTGGATGGTGCCAGTTATGTCGTAAGGCGTAGCTTGCATGACCCAAAAAATGTTCGAATGGCAAAAAAGGCTATCCGCATGGCGTTTGAAACCCAAAAACAGGGTCTGGGGTTTTCACTGGTTGAATTATTATCAGTCTGCCCAACGAACTGGGGTATGACACCCTCGCAATCATTAAAATGGGTGGAAGATGCAATGGTGCCGTTTTATCCGTTGTCTGACTTCAAAATCCATCCCGCATTAGCGAATATTCGAGTTTGATCGGAGGATACATGCAAACAGAAATCATTATTGCTGGATTTGGTGGACAGGGTGTCTTATTTGCCGGTCAGGTGATTGCTTACGCAGCTATGGATCAAGGAATGCATGTGACCTGGATACCTTCCTATGGCCCGGAAATGCGTGGTGGAACGGCGAACTGTACCGTTGTTATCAGTGACGAAGAAATAGGATCACCGATTGTCAGCCGTCCCACGGCTGTAGTCGCTATGAATAAACCATCACTCGATAAATATGAAAATATGGTCAAAGAGGGTGGAGTTTTTATCATCAACCAATCCATGGTTGACCGTGAAGTGGTACGGAAAGATATCCATTCCGTATTGGTTCCGGCTAATGATATCGCGGAAGAAATTGGTGATAAGCGTATGACCAACATGGTGATGGTTGGTGCATTGCTGGCGAATTTAAATATTCTCCCTCTCGCAGCATTGGAAAAATCTTTAAAGGAGCATCTTCCCAAAAAGCATCACAAACTTTTACCAGCCAATAAACTGGCTCTGGAAAAAGGTGGAACTTACGTAACTATATTTGAAAAATAATCAATCCCAATAAAAATGGTAAGAGAGAAGTGAGTGGTAATTTTTTTACTCCCTTCTCTCTTAATTTAAGGCAAAAAACCTACAAAATATCCATCCTTTATCCGGGTAATATCCGTTGCCTCACGATTCATCCGCCAGATACTGCCTCCCCCTTCAGCATCGTATCTTGTTACTAAAAATGATTCTTCATCAATCCAGCCTTCCACATGAAACGTGCCACCAGGATTTTCAGCAATCACTTTTGGGGGGATGCTGCCATCGGTAGGAACAACCACGATATATCCATATTCATCATCCGGATTCTGTCGTTGAATGACGTAAGCAAGCCATTCACCGGAAGCCGAAAATTGGGCTGATCCGGCACTGTTTTGATCGGGTAGTACTTCATATCGGATTTCATTTTGAGTATTTAAGTCGCGCACATGAACTGCCCTTTCCGGGTCATGACAGACAATAGCAACTTTCGATAAATCTTCAGAAATACTACTCACACAAAGGCCCAGCATCTCATTATCATTAACCAGGATCTCAATTGAATCCGTTTGCGGGTCATAGACTCTTATTCCGTTGTATCCCCAAAATATCAGATAACCACCAATTCCGGTCATACCGGTTGCATAAACTAAACGGCCATCCTTAGTCCATCGTATTGGATGAAAGACCAGCCAGGCATCGATCTGTTCACTGGCGAGAATTTTATCAACCAGTTGAATGTTGCTCCCATCCATATTTGCCACAAATATTTCTGCTTGGGGTGCATTATCGATCCAGGTGCTGGTACCCCAGGCTATTCTTGTCCCATCTGGAGAAACCGACAGAGAAATCGGGTCTGTTACGGTAATAAAATCAAGTGAGTGGGACCCGTTTTGGTCAACCTGATAAACCCGAAAGCCATCTGAATAACCAGTATAAACAATCGAATTTGTCAATACACTCACTTCATTGTCACTATAAATTGATTCTGGTCCCGAGGGGACAGAAAAACCCAGTTCAACTCCTTGAAAATCATAAGCAATAAATTTTTCTTCGTTTAACCCAATAAAACCACGATATTGAGCATCAGCAAACATTTCGGTTGGCTGGATTATTTGTGGTTCTGGTGTGTTCGTTTCTATAGGTGAATGCGGGATACTGGTGCTTTGTTGGGTCTCGGTTATTTGCAAATTTTCGTCGATAGTAGGGAAGATAGTCCCATTGTTGTTTCCTGGTTGTTGCTGATTGGAATTCACAAAAGGCAAATTACACGAAATACCGACTAATATGAATATAATGCCGGGGAAAAACCAGATATGTCTTTTACTATTTTTCTGTTCCATCTTTTCGTTCTCCAGGAAAATCCGGATTTGAGGGAAAATTCGAATAAGTTTTGGGAAATTGGGAAATTGTTATTTCATTATTTCATATCAATAGTAATAAAAAACCAAAAGAATACGGATATGAAATAATTCTACAGCGAAATTTGTCTTGCATTTCGATTTAAACTATGATAATATCTTGCTAATTTACGGCGGACGTCATCGCAATCAGGAATCCCTCCACAAGAGTGGTTTCTTTATTTTAACAGAGCCCAAATTACCTATTACAAATTTGATAAGGAAATAACATGTCTGTATCATTCCTGACACAAGAAGGTTATGATGAGTTGCTAAATGAACTAAATTATTTACGCAACGAAAAGCGCAAAGAAGTTGCAGATCGTCTTCACGAAGCTATGGAAGGCGGGGAACTGATTGAAAATGCTGAATACGAAGCAGCCAAAAACGAACAGGCTTTTGTTGAAGGGCGAATTAATGAGCTTGAGTATCTGCTGGCAACTGCCCGCATTGTTGGTGAAAATGCAGAAAAAGCAGATTCAATTCAGGTTGGATCCAAAGTCACGATTAAAGAAGTTGGCTTGGATGAGGAAGAGCTCTATACCATTGTTGGTGCTGCCGAAGCAAAACCGGATTTGGGAAAAGTCTCCAATGAATCACCCTTGGGTAAGTCGTTAATCAATCATAAGGCGGGCGATCGGGTCACAATCAATGCGCCAGCGGGATCTTTCACTGTCGATGTGTTAAAGGTAGAATAGCCACCGGAAACAATACACGCCCCGCCCGTATGATTAGATGGGCGGGGCTTTTTTATGAACTAATTTATAGAATTGAGAGGCAATCAATCTTATGGAACGCAATGAACTGGAAAAAATCAGGCTTGAAAAAATAGAAACGATGCGTGCAGAAGGGATCGATCCCTATCCAACCACAACACATCTGACTCATCGCAATAAGGAAGCAATCCTGGCATTTGAAACAAATGAAACAGCAGGAAACCTGGAGCAAATCCAGGCAACTTTAGCTGGAAGAATCCGGGCAATGCGATTAATGGGAAAAATAGCATTTTCGCATATTGAAGACGGAACTGCGCGCATTCAGCTTTTCTTTCGCATCAATGAAATAGGCGAAGCAGGTATGCAGGCTTTGAAAGAATTATTTGACCTGGGCGATTATATTGAAGCAAAAGGATCATTGTTTCGAACCAAAACCGGAGAAATATCGCTGCATGTCCAATCATTCCGCATGATCGCAAAAGCAGTCACGCCTCTCCCGGCAGCAAAAGATGAGGTCGTGGATGGACAAATTGTTCGTCATGCGTCGCTAAATGATCCAGAAACCCGATACCGGCAACGCTATGCGGACCTGGCAGTTAATCCACAAGTACGGGAAATTTTTAGAGTCCGGGCAAACACTGTTCGTGCCATTCGCGAATTCCTTGATCAAATGGATTTTCTCGAAGTTGAAACACCGATCTTA
This sequence comes from uncultured Anaerolineaceae bacterium, assembly GCA_964586385.1. Taxonomy (GTDB): domain Bacteria; phylum Chloroflexota; class Anaerolineae; order Anaerolineales; family Anaerolineaceae; genus UBA6170. The sequence continues at coordinate 6,874 of CAZPIM010000073.1, read as the reverse complement.
CAACCAATCTATGGTGGTGCAGCCGCCCGCCCATTTGTCACCTTTCACAACCAGTTAAAACAAGAACTTTACCTACGCATTTCCTTTGAGTTGTACCTCAAACGATTAATTGTCGGCGGATTTGACCGCGTTTATGAAATTGGACGTGATTTCCGAAATGAAGGGGTTTCCTATAAACATAATCCCGAATTTACCCAAATCGAGTTTTATATGGCTTACGCTGATTATCATAAAGTTATGGAAATCACTGAAAATATGGTCGCATATGTTGCTGATCAAGTGCTTGGAAAACGCATTTTGGAATTTCGCGGCAAAACAATTGATATAAATCCACCCTGGCAACGACTGGAATTACGACAGGGCATCATCAATACAACCGGTATTGATATCAATGCTTTTCCGACCGCAGAAGGGTTGGAAAGTGCCATGAAAGAAAAAGGTTACCCGTTCAAACCGGGCAGCCCACGCGGGAAATTAGTGGATGCATTGATTGGTGATTATTTGGAACCAACCTTGTTACAACCGACTTTCCTGTATGACTACCCACGCGATATTTCACCGTTGGCGAAAAGTAAACCGGGCGATTCGAGCACCGTCGAGCGCTTTGAAGGCTTTATTGCTGGCATGGAATTGTGTAATGCTTTTAGTGAATTGAATGACCCGCTGGACCAGGAACAACGCTTTTTGGAAATGGGCAATGAGTACGAAACTGATGACGAAGAACGCCATCCGATGGACGAAGATTATCTGCGCGCCATGTCTTATGGCATGCCCCCGATGGGTGGTTTTGGCATGGGAGTTGATCGCCTGGTAATGTTGCTGACCAATCAACAGACTATTCGTGAAGTGCTGCTCTTCCCGCATCTGCGAAAACTGGAAGAATAATCCTTAAGGGCGAGGATCAACTGGGTCGAGGCTAGTAAGGGTGAGGCAAGAAGAACCTGCAATTTCAATCGCAATCCTTTTTGCCTCGCCCCAACAAACCAATCACGATCCTCTCTGCCTCACCCCAACAAACCAATCGCGATCCCCTTTACCTCGCCACAATTGTCACGCAGTAAGGGCGAGGTAAGGAGAACCTACAAAATCAATCGCAATACTTTTTGCCTCTCCCCTACAAAACAATCACAATCCCTTTTGTCTCGCCCAAACAATGCAGGAAACATCAATGAAATACGACCCCAACATTCACCATCGCCGTTCCATCCGACTGAAAGAATACGACTACAGCCAGCCCGGCGCGTATTTTATAACAATTTTGACCAGGCAGCGAAAATGTCTGTTCGGTGAGATCATTGATGGCACGATGAAGGCAAATGATGCCGGCTTATTAGCTTAAAACGAGTGGAAAAGGTTGTCGATTCGGTTTCCAGGCATGTATACAGATGATTTTGTTGTAATGCCTGACCACATTCATGGGATCATTGCATTGGAATCGGTAGATGAAAAATCTCTGCGATTAGGAATTATTATTGGCGCATATAAATCTACCGTTGCACGATTGATTAATGGATTACGCCATACACCCGGCGCACCTATCTGGCAGCGGAACTATTACGAACATATCATTAGCAACGAAAAAGATTTCATAAAAATCCAAACCTACATTGAAGAAAACCCAAACAGATGGGGTGAAAATCTAATGCATCCCAATTTCCATTCGAATATTCCATGAACACGGCTAACCTTTCATCAAATGGCATGTTTTAACAAACATCACCACCTAAAGAATGATGGCACAACAGAAGACAATGACACTTCTGAGAATGTAAGGAAAGTATTGGTAGCATTCCAACATGCGCAAGCTGTAATCCTCGGAGAACCAACCAACATTCTGAAATACTTTTTCCGTGCCGTAGCGTGTAATTATTAACACTAATAACGTTCAATTTCACAAGATACGTACTAATGACAAAGTGACACCGACATCTTTTTTAAATCTGTTTGAAATAAAGTCTTCCAGGCAGTTTCTTCCTTAACCGGCGGCAATAAAATCTGTTGCTTACCAGCCGGCAAAGCAAACTGGAAGGAAAGCTGAATTCCGCCTTTTAACCAGGCGCGCAATTCATCTTCCGTTAATCCCATCGGGTAAAAAACAGACGAAGCTGCCCGGACTGCCAGTTCAACGTAGCGTGCCAGGTCAATTTGACGCACATCCGGCCGCTCAGGCATATCCCAGGCCTGCACTTCTCCGCCGCGCATATACAGCAGACGCACGCGCTGTCCCGGTCGCAATGATTTACCAATAGTTTGCATCTGCATGGCTGCCCGCGCTCCGGCTGTCTTAACGGTATACTCCTGTGGCTCTCTGCTTAAACGCAAAGCCACCAGCAAATCCTCTGGAGGGACCCGCCCGTTGTGCAAATCCGCCAGGTGCCGGCGTAAAATAGCCATTGCCCCGGGAATATAATCCGGCAATTGTGCTGCGTCTTCTGCCTGTGCTAAGTACTCCAGCAAATCCATTTGCATGCGTGCCACCCAGGGGGCAGAATCATGACGGCGCGCTTCCAGCCCGCGTACTTTGAGCGAACCATCCTGGAATACCCCAAAATAACGATTAGGCACAGGAACGCGCGCATTTACCCTGGAGGGCAAAAATGCCACCCAGCGGTAAACCCCGTCCAGGGCAATTGCCAGACCGGTACGCTTTGCAATTTCATCCAGCAGCGGGGAAAAATCCTGGGGTTGATTTTTACCAGGCTGATAGATCCATAGCCCGTCCACATACATATGCAGCACATGAAAACCGAGATCCTCGGAAGCTTCTTTGGCACGGATAAGTGCCTCCCGACCGCCGGCTGTAACCGCCTCGTGTGCTTCTATTCTTCCAAAACGGGCATTTTTATAACCCAGATAGCCAAAGCAGGTCACCAGCAGCCATTTATGAGCGCTGGAACGGGCTTTATCCAGCTTAATACGCGGATCCCAACGCGGCAATGTTGCCACCCGTTGTTTCAACGCTACCCGTTTTTGTAATAGAGGTTCCAGAGTCTTTGGGATTAATCCGGGTTTTTCATCAGATGCTTCCAACAAACGCGGCTTGGCAGTCTCAGGTGAGATGTTACAGCGCACCATGATGGCCGGGTACATGGAAATAAAGTCGACTGCTCCGACATCACGATGCAACCCCACCACCGGCTGGTAAACTAATCCGCCCAAATCCGATTGGATCAATTCCAGTGCTGTCTTGGGGCGTTCGCCCTGCTGTTTATGCCAGGGAACTAAAATATTGTTACGCATCGCGGTCAATACTTGCATGGAAGAAATTCCCGTACCCGGCGAGGTACGGGCGGCCACCTGCACCGGCTGTGATGTAACTCTGGCCATCTCCAGAATACCATCCATGCCAAAGTCCTTCCAGAACAAAGCATTCTGCCGGTCAATATGCCAGCGACCAAAAAGATGAATTTGCTGACCGCTGTACATGATTTGGCCATACGAAAAATAAGAACGTTCCGGCCTCTGCAGGTAACCATGCCCGGGTTCACGATTGAGCGCAAGTTGAACACCCTGCTTGTCGGCCAAATCAAATAAATAGGGTAACAACCACGTATCCCCCCAACGTGTAAGCAGTACATCCGGATCATGACGCTTTAGCACTGCCTGTAAATTGATCAGAAATGCACGCGGGGTATGCAGCGAAAGGCGGTACTGCACCCCACCAGCCCCCACTAATATAGCTTGCGGCGCAGCATGCAGTGGGTCGCTATCCGGCTCCAGGGTCATCTGAGATAATTCTGGAAGTTGTGGATCCAGTTCCCAGGGGGTATCCAGAACTTCAAAGTCCTGCAACAGGCCGGATTCATAATGGGTGAATACACAGCGGCAGAGCGGGAAGGTTTTATACACAGCGCTATGGCGTAAAGGCAGGCTCACATCGGCGTTGTAATAGAGTAAATCCGGAAATTTTTCCAATAATTCCCGAAATAAGCGCTGCTGTGCCGAGAAAGTTGTCATTTCGACATCCAAAAGGTCCAGCAACTTGGGTTGAAACAAATCCCGTCCTTCTTTGCGGCTTAGTTTCGGTTGGCTGGTATGTTCTTTCAAAAACCGCCAGGCCAGACGCAAATCTTTATGCGGACCGGCCAGAGAAAAATGAATGGGGAACGGCTGGTGCAGGCGTAAACGCTGCCCATCACCTGTCAGAATCCATAAAGCCACCCCGGCAGCCTGCGTATCCTCAAATACATCCAGTAACCAACCATTATTCTTTAGCATCTTGCTGTTGGCGCAGACATTCCACCTCATCCCGTAAGCGCCGTACCTCCTTGTGTTCTTCCAGCAGCATGGCAACCAAAAATGTTTCCATTGGTAATACATGGGTAGCATAAGCGGCTGCTGCAATATGCTGACGGGCATTACTCAATAACTCATCCAGCGCTAATTGATCACTACGTCGTAACGCTCTTCGAAAGCGCGTTAATGCCTGTTCTTCATGTAAAAAGACCTGGGTGATGGAGGGAACTGTTCTGCCCATGCGTTTTCTTCCTTTCAGTAGATGGTTGGGAATTTTCGTTGAAAAGCGGCAAAAGTGGCGGTTGGGTCATTTTTAAGACCTTGAGATCCTCGGACTGTACTTCCATTTCCAAGCGCAGATTGCCGGCACGTGCCTTCAACATATCAAAAAGCACCATGCGCTCGGCACAAATCGTAGCCGGCATGCGCGTACTCACGATGACCGGTGCCAGTTTGCTTAGTTGCTCCAATTGCCATAAAACTTTTCGTAATAGGCGTTGGCTTTCCACCAGATTGACACTCTCATCATAAAATGTTGCCAGCAGGTCAAACACCAGGGTTGGATAGGTCACTGCCGGCCACTCGCTTAATAAAGCATCCACCTGGTAACAGGTAAAAGCGCGCGAAAGACGAATGCGTGCCAGAGCCACTTGTGGGTCGTAGTTTTGACGGCGGATAGAGCGTGCCACCGGATAAGCGTTGAAGCGATTTCCGCCATCCATTACGCGCGTCTCTCCCTGGATGGAAAGCCAGGCTGCCATTTCCAGCATCCAGGAACTGGCGGCATGTTCGCCCATCACCAACAGTAATTGATTGGGTAGTTGACTGGGAAAAAGATTGTTCATACCCAAATGGTATCATTAATAGAACTTTTTTTCTACTATCCTATGAGTGATTTCAGGGGTGAAATTTGGGTGATTTTTTGGGTGAGAAAAGGGTTAGACGCAGGGTGAGAAAAGGGTTAGGATCAGGTCCAGGAGCTAAAATCCCATTTTTCCAATAACTGGCGTAATTCCTGACGATTTGTCACAGAAAATTTCCCCAGGATATTTCGCACATGCGAGCGCACAGTCTCACTTGCAATATTAAGATATTCGCTGATCGCAATGGATGAATAACCTCTGCAAATTAAGGAGGTTACTTCCTGTTCACGCGGAGTCAGACTTCGCCATTTTTTCCAGGTCTCCTGCTCCATTTCTTCAAAGACGATTGCCTGTTGCACCAAATCATTTATGACTGCCTGAGGAGTAGAATGTCGCCTGTCTGCCAGAGATTGCAAAGATACCTGCAAATCGGTATCCAGATGGAAATGTCGATTTTGTGGTCGTGGAAAAAACCAATTTCGAAGAAAACCTGCAATATTCATATCTCTATTTTATAGAACATTTGTTCGTTCGTCAAGAGGGTCAAATGTAACATTCAGACGAAAAATACCAATCCGATTGAGTACAAAAACGCAACCTGTTCTTTAGTATAGGTTGTATGTACAAATCCCCGACTGGCGACCATCGCAAGTAGAATATATTTTTTTTATACTCAAACTACTGAATTTGTGATTTTTTTTACAATCCAATTGACTTCAGTAGACGTGGGGGCAATTCGTTGTATTTATCTTTGACAATAGAACGGAGGTGTTCACCAGAAGGTCTTTTTGAAGCAGAGAAATAATTCATTAATACAAAATCAAAATTTGATAATTTAAAATTCGAGAGGAGAATTTCAGCATGTCTCAACAAGAACATTCATTTGCAAATCCCGCTCCGGCTGGGTTAGGCGCACTCGCAATCGCGTGTTTTCTTTTCTTTGCACTTCTTACCGGACGGGTAGAACATGCAGCAGCGCCCATTCTGGGTTGCTGGTTAGTTGGTGGAGCAATTTGTCAGGTCGCAGCGGGCTTGATTGAATTAAAGGACCACAATCTGGCTGGTGGAAATTTGATGTTATTCTTCGGATCATTCTTCATGGTCACCGGTGCTGTTGGAATTTTTGCCAAGACGATTATGGCAGCCAATGGTGTCGTATATGATGCAACCATTGAAGGTTGGGCCTGGTTATGTGCATTTTTGGTACTGGTTTGCTTGACTCCTTGTTATCTGAAAGCGAATAAAGTATTTTTCTGGGTCGTCATTCTGGCTGACATCGCTGTACTCTCTCTAGCATTAACCGATTTAAAACTTGTCAGTCTTGGTGCATTCGCTGGTTGGGTACTTCTCTTTACTGGTCTTGGCGCATTGTATTTAGTCGCTGCCATTGCTATCAATGGGACATATGGGAAACCAATCATACCTCTTCCCGCACCATACGTAAAATAAATAACTGAAAATCAGTAAGAAATCTTATTCTTTCCATTTTTTAAAAATATTAAAACCTATCATCTGAACAATAAGACCATTGACGGTTTGATAAGAAATAAGCAGGGTTTTTCTGAGTGATTAAGCTCACTCGGGAAACCAAACCGCCAATACAGGCTGATAGCTTCTGCCCATGGTTCAATCCCTGGGCAGATTTTTTTAAATAACACTTCGTTGTGAGAGGTTGCCGTTGGAAAAATATCTTTGGATCTCAATTGGGGCAGAACCAGGCGCAAATCTGAGCTATTGGCTGGGAGGGTGGATCATTTCACGATTAGGAAGCAGTT
>CAZPIM010000072.1:0-13333 GCA_964586385.1 uncultured Anaerolineaceae bacterium | reverse complement strand
ATCTCAATTCTTTCGGCTTCTTTTCCATAAATATGCTTAAATTGCGCATCGTCAATTTCATTTGGCAAGCCTTCAAATACCAATCGCCCTTCATTTAGTGCAATTGCGCGCGTCGCATAGCGGTGCACTAAATCGAGAAAATGTAAACTGCAAATCACTGTCATTCCATAATCTTTATTTAATTTTTCCAAATATTTTAGAATTGAATGGGCTAGAACCGGATCCAACGAAGCAACTGGTTCATCCGCTAAAATCATTTTTGGCTCCTGCATTAGCGCTCTAGCTATACCTACGCGTTGCTGTTGCCCACCAGAAAGAGAATCAGCTCGAACATCAATTTTATCTGCAAGACCAACCATATCAAGGGTTTTTTTTACACGTTCATGATCTTCCTTCGAGAATACATGAAATAAACTTGGCAAAGTAGGTACATAGCCAAGCCGTCCTGAAAGAACATTTATGCTGACAGATGAGCGCTTTACAAGATTAAATTGCTGGAAGATCATACCAATCTGCCGTCTGATATTTCTGATCTCTTTACCTGTTGCGGCGGTTATATCAAGATCATTCCATATAATTTTTCCTGATGTTGGTTCGATTAATCGATTGATGCATCGTAATAAGGTGGATTTTCCTGAGCCACTCAAACCAATTACAGCTAAGAATTCACCTTCTTCCACTTTAAAACTAACACCATTCAGTGCTTGGGTACCGTTAGGATAGGTTTTGCATAGATTTTCGATTTTTAACATTTGATTTCCAACCTAAATAATTAATTTGATTAATTGTTATTCTGTAAATATATAAAAAAAAACTGGCAGGTCAGTAGACCTGCCAGTTTTATCAATCTTATTTCACCAATGTAGCGGGATCGACACCTGCATCGGTCATGGTTTGTTTGAACGTATCGTAAAATGTAGGTTCAATTTCTACCAAACCGTTGATATTGTATAGATCCTTTAATAATTGTTTTCCGGCTTCGTCTTCAGAAAGCTTCAAGAATGCAGCAACAATTTGTGCTCTTAAAGTTGGGTCAAAGAATGGAACGAATTGAATGCCATCATTTGGAATAATGTCGGTAGTATAGAAAACAACAACTTTTTCCATGATGTCCGGATAGGTTTCAAACAGCTTCGCGGCTTCATCTTTGCGGATATCGATGAATGTTACACCGGCATCGCAATCACCTTTGTACACTGCCACACCAACATTCGGATGAGAACCTGCAAATGTTGCTGTAACGTCGCCTGCTTCTGAATCTATTCCATTTGCCTTCATGATAATATTAGGAACGATATAACCAGAGGTGGAATTAGGATCAACAAAGCAGAATGTCTTGCCTTTCAAATCTGCGATGGAAGTTATTCCAGAATCAGCTTGTGTAATGAATTGTCCACGATAATAAGGCTGCATGGTACCAACTAAGTCTTGATCCGGGCTTAATTCATTTACTGCCAATTTTCGGACAGTTGCTAGTGCAGGGTCAATACCATATTTTGCATCTGCCAGAAGAACTGAGAAAGTGTTTAAGAACCCGATTTGTGCTTTCCCGGCACCCATTGCTTCAATGGATGCAGCAAAACTTGTGCCTACCTCGATCTGATAAACCAAACCAGTTTCAGCACTCATCCAATCTGCAATTCCTTGACCAGCTGTGGTGATTTTTCCAGTTTCTCCGGAGGGAACGAAAGTGATCACACAAGGATTATCAGCTGTACCACAAGTAACATAAGTTATTTCAGTTGGGACTGGAGTTGGTGGTGGTGGTGGCGGTGCTGATGTTTGTGACATTTGTTCAGCCAATTGTTCATTAGCATTCGTATTAAGATCATCTAAAGTACTGGCTACATCTGCGCCGTCAACAATCGCTGCCATTGCTTCAGATACAGAATTACGAACAAAGTCATAACCTGGTACTGGGGGTTCAAAATGACCGAATTTTAACATATCAAATGCGGTCTTGTATCCGGGAACAGTGTCAAATACTTCTGTTAAACCATCAACTACACTCGCACGTACCGGGAAATACTGTGATGCAGTAGCCCATTTTGCCTGCATTTCTGGTGTAGTGTAATATTTTACAAACAACCAGGCGGCTAATTGTCTTTCCGGAGTAGTCAGAGGAATACTTACGGATGCTCCATAGACATTCATAACTGGGTCGGCGGTTGTATGCGGTATTGCAGCAACACTCCACTCGAATTTCGCACCTTCGTCTACAGCCTGACCATAGAATGGTAATCCAGAGCTAGACCCGACTGAGAATAATAAAGATCCATTACCAAAATCGGTTTGATCTCCATAACTTTCAGTAACCTGGGTTGCACAACCTTCAGTAAACATCTCAGAAATAAAGCTTAATGCTTGATTAGAGGCTTCACTGTTGTAAGTATATTGTGCTTTGTCGTAATCATAGATATCGCCACCAAATGCAAATGTCCATGAAGCCCAACGGGATGCATCAATGCTTAATTCATAACCCTTAGCGCCTTCTACGGTCGCTTTACTAAAAGGTTGATCGACTGCTTTACAAGCCATTTCTTTAAATTCTGCTGGCGTTGTTGGAGGAGCATCGTATCCCAATTCCTTTAACCAATCCATGTTGTAATATAAAACTTCCATGGAACGATTGGGTGGAAAACCTAATCTGGCATTTCCAAAATTCGGGAAAACGTCCTGAGCAAAAAAGCCAGGGAAGAAGTCAGCTTGATCTTCTTTGCTTAATCCCCATTTAGGGCTGTCGAGGAGTTCGTTCATATCAAACAAAGCATCAGAGAGTTGATAGGTTGCTGCTTGGTTTTGATAAGCTACTACAATATCCGGTGCTTCGGGCGAATTTAAAACACCTAACATTTTGTTGAAAATATCACCATAAGAACCCTGATATTCTGCGGTTACGGTAATTCCCCATTCATTCGTTTTATTGAATTCATCCACAATTTCCAATAACGCAGTTTCGCGCTCTTTCGAGTGTTGATGCCAGAAAATAATTTCCTGACCACTCGGGTCGACATCTTCCCATGAGAATGCCGGAACAGCTGTTGCTTGTTCAACTGGTTCTGCAACAACCTCAGTGGGTTGGGGTGCTTCAGCGGCAGGACTACAAGCAGCTAAAACCATCGTTGCTACTAGTAGAACAGCCAAAACACCATAGATACTTTTTCTCATCATTTCCTCCTATAGGGTCTGATAATGTTATATCGGAGATTTCTCCGGTATCCACTTAATTATTCTAACCTTTTAATCCTGTCGTTGCAATTCCTTCAGTGAATTGCTTCTGAGTGATGAAATAAATGACTAAAATGGGTAATAAAGAAATTACAGCTCCAGCCATTAATAAATTTGTTTCTGGGCCAGCTTCCGAGACAAACGACCATAATCCCACCATAATTGGCCGCCAGGTATCCTTTGTTGTTACCAATAGTGGCCATGCAAAAGCATTCCAAGATCCAGTGAAAGCAAAAAGTAAAACCGTCATCATTGGAGCTTTACTGATTGGCAACACAACCTGGAGCAAAAATCGAAAATGGCCACACCCATCGATCCTGGCTGCATCCCAAAGTTCGTGAGGAATTTGTGCAAAAAATTGACGTAAAAGGAAAATACTAAATGCGTTCGCCATGAATGGTACGGTTAACCCCTGCAGGGTGTTCATCCATGAGCCACCTGGTAATGGAATAATATTTCCCCGAATTAGCATTAAATTAGGTAATAAGGTTATTGTCTCGGGGATCATCATTGTACTTAAAATTATGGCGAATATCACCTCCCTACCAAAAAATTTTATTCTGGCAAAAGCATAACCGGCCATCGTAGAAGTGAACATTATTCCAATAATTGAAGTAAGTGTAATAATTACACTGTTTACAAAATATTTGGCAAAATCAGCCTCTTCCCAGGCTTCAATATAATTGATAAATTGAGGAATTGCAGGCAACCACTTACGATTGATTGTTTCTCCTAAAGTCATTAAAGATGTGGAAATCATCCAATAAAAAGGCAACAAAGCTAATGCAGCACTAAAAATTAATAGAACGTATAGTATTGTCTTATTAATAACACGAGAAAATTGATTACTATTCCTCTCGTTGTGCAATTGGTAGGATGCGATTGACTTGTTTGTATTGTTAGCCATAAAACACCCTGTCGCCTAGCAATTTATTTTGTGCAAATGTAAGTCCCAGAATTATCAAGAATAAGATAATTGCTTCAGAAGCAGCAACAGAAAAATTGTTTTCTGTGTAAAACGTTTGAAATATTTGCACACTCGCAGTGACTACTGTCTTCTGAGCATTTGGTACTTTCATAACAAAAATATGATTAAAGGCTTTAAAAGTTCCAATGAAAGAAATTAAGAAAAGATAAAAAGTTATTGGAGATAATAATGGAACTGTTACAAACCGGAACAAGTCCCAGGAATTAGCACCGTCAATTTCAGCTGCTTCGTATACTTCTTTTGATATACCACCTAATCCAGCTAGAAAAATAACTGTATTGTAGCCAACAAAAGTCCAAACACCAAATAATATAATTGTTATCAAAGCCAGACTGGGACCAGCCAATAGCCCGCTTAAATCTTTAAGACCAAACATCAATTCACTGATCGCTTTTGGTTCAAAAAGCCACTTCAGCGGTTCAATACCCAATTTTCCTATTAAGATATTTGCGAGTGATGTTTCTCTTGGGCTGAAAATTATTCGAAAAACGACAGCGGTTGTCACTACAGGCGTGACATACGGCAAGAAAAAAATCATCCGAAACAATTCTTTTCCTTTGATATTTTGGAAAAGAATATATGCCAGGACAAGTGCAATGATTAGTTGCAAAGGAACGCTTCCAACTGCATAGAAAACAGTGATAATGAGAGAATTTAGAAATTCTTCATCTCCTGCTGCAATCATTTTATCCCACCCAAATGTGATAATAATGCCAAAAAGTATTATTAATGCGACTGCTGTTATTTTTAAAGTTGTTATCAGGTTTGCTTTTGCTTTGCTTGCTTTATTCCAAAGAATATAGGCCAGTATGAGTATTCCAATTCCTAACAAAAACAAAAGCAAGCCTGTCCAATCGCCTATTATTTTTTTATAATTCTCAATTCCAATGAAATCGCCTTTCCTAACTCGCCATTGGAAAGTACTCATATAAATTGAATAACCAATAGGGAATAATCCAAAAACACTTATGATCAAAAAAGCCGGTGCTACAAACAAGTAACCAGTTATGTTTTCCTTAAATCTTCTCATTCGCGCCGAATATCTTTTTGGTAATTCATTTCTTTCGTCTGCTAACAAAAAGACCTCCCTACCTGAATGTGCCTAATTCGAACGTGACGAGTAATGGATCGTGATCCGAAAATCTTTCCATATATGAAAACTCTGAATTGATATGAATAATATCAAAGTTTAAAACTGATTTTTTTAAATTCGGAGAAATTAAGAGATTATCTAAATTTTGTGAGTTTCCTTCATAATTATATGTATATCGCTCATAAATTGGCAAATCAAAAATCAAATTAATTAATCCGGAATTTTCCAATAATTTTACTGGCTTTGAAAAATAGAAATCATTAAGGTCACCCAGAACAATCAGGTTTATTTCCGGATCAATAAGCATCATTTCCTGAACAAATTCTCCAATAACCCTTGCCTGACCGGATCTTTGATTTTCAGACTTTAACAATGGAGGTTGAGAACTCCCGAATAAAGGCGTATCTTCACCTTTTGAATTCCAATGATTATTAATGATAAATATTCTGGATTTATTATAAACAAATTCAAAAATCAAAGATTTTCTACTATCATTAAAAACAAAATTCATTGGTTCTATTCTGCCGGGATTACTACTAAGATTAATCTCTCCGGATTGATAATAAAATTTTACCGCTTCTCTTGCATCTTTTGGATTACTGATTGCGTATTCAATGTTTGAAATATCTTTTATTAGAAATCCTACACGGATGTTCCCACCTACCTCACCCCCATCTTTATCATCTATTGGATTAATATCGACATATTTGTAGGTTGGACCGTCTGCATTATTAATCGCCTCAATGATCTTTGTGTAAGTTTTCGATGCATCCACTTCGGAATCATTAAGAGAACCATTATTATCTTGAACTTCCTGGAAACTAATAATGGTTGGTGAGTTCAGATTATTAATGATGATGTCAGCTAATTGTTCGAACCGAGACTGAGAATCATTTGGGTCGAGATTTTCCAAATTGATGGATGCAACGGTTAACAAATTTGGTGCGTTGTTTTCTGTTTGTTCAGTTTCTAAATCGCCCTTTTCCAATTCCAATTTTTTTATCGGTTGCACTTTAAAATTTCCGAAAGAATAATCCACAACACCGATAATTGGAGCAGTAAAATAATCCCCAACATCAACTAGCGGAATAGATATAAGCGAATCATCAATCAGTATTCTTTCCGGATTAAAATCGTTTTCAGAGATAGTTATTCCACCGCGTAAATTATTCCCGGTTGCGGCTTTCCCACCATCTGCCAACACGGCAAATTCTTTGTAGCTTGAGCTTGGTCCAACGCAAACAGGATCGTTTATTTGAACAAGCATACTTTCAAGACTTTCAAAAAAGTCCAGACCATCATTCATATCAAAAATAGTTTTCTTGTCGTCATCAATAATCTCTGTTGGTAACTTCCTTCCTCCATTGCCTAAGATTATCGGGTCAGGTAGTGGATTATCACTTGATATAACGCGAAACGAATCTGATTCAATTTCAGTTATAGATAAATTTCCAGCCTCTCCATCACCCGGAAAAAATTCGCGAATTTCACCAGTTACCAAAACCCAATCACCAATTTTTACTTTTGGAACATTATTTACAAATATAAATATGCCTTCTGATGTTTCGTCTATCTCATCCGGAAAAACCGATTGCATATAAAAGCCATCCGCTCGTTTCACCGTCACCACACCAAACACGTTACTTATCGTCTGTCTTGATAATGGAGAAGCATGACTTTTGCCTTGAATTTCTGAAATGAGTGAATATTGTTTATTTTTAACAATTGAATATGCTTCTTCGTCCAAAATAACTGTTGAGATTATTTCTGTTTGGTCAGTAAAATTTGGTTTTGGTTGACTATCTGAAATTGGAATGCACCCACCAAATACCAACATGGTTACAGCAAATAAGGAAAGAATTTTAATTAAATTGGAAAAAATAAAATTTTTCATTGAAATGCATCATAGCTATTTTATAAGTTTAAAACAATGATATTTCTTCATGTTTTTAGTGAGAATTGTTCCTTATTTCGTATTGTGATGGATTTTTTATATTGGGGCAATTTGCTTGACGGTAATAAGAAGCATGATAGAATTCAAAGTTGTCAAAAATCATAACAAGCGAGGGTAACCTGTACAGGTGAGAGGCGCTGAAGGAAGGTAATCATGTCTAAAATCGTAATTAATGCTGAAACAAGAACTGTGATCGGAAAACAAGTAAAGCAACTTCGCCGTGATGGAAAAATTCCAGCCGTAATTTATGGCCACAAACTCACATCACTGCCAATCTCTTTGGATTTCCGTGAATCATCAAGAAAATTGGATAGACTAACTGGATCTAGCTTAGTTGAAATTCTCCTAGATGGCAAAACCCATACCGTAATTGTTCGTGAAAAACAAAAGAATTACATCCGGGATGAGATCATTCATGTAGATTTCCAGGAAGTTTCATTAACTGAAAAAATTCGAGCAAGTGTTGAAATTGTCCTGGAAGGACTTTCTCCAGCTATTAAAGACTTTGATGGCGTTCTCGTTGCAGGTTTGTCTGAAATCGAAGTTGAATCTTTCCCTCAGGATTTACCAGAAAAATTTGTCGTCGATGTAACAAATTTAACAAAAATTGGCGATTCAATCCATTTAAGAGATATTGAAATCTCTTCAAAAGTAGACGTCCTTTCCAATTTGGATGAAATGATTGTATTAGTTGCATCTGCTACACCTGTGGCAGAAGAAGAAGTATCTGAAGGCTCGATCGAACCTGAAATAATCGAAAAAGGTAAGAAAGAAGAAGAAATTTAGCTTTTCAGTTACATTAGATATGAACTGCACCCCTGACTTTGGAAATCACCAAATCAAAGGAGTGCAGTTTTTAATTTAAAATCTCACTTACTAATTCAAGTGTAATTTTGGCAGAAATTCCCCACAATAACTCACCTTCATAACAATTATAAAAAATCACTGTGCCAAAAACACCACTTGGATGCGTATAAACTTTTTCTTCGTAAATACCCGGTTGTTGCAACCATTTTACTGGAATCGTAAACACTTTACTTACTTCATCTTCTGAGATTGAAAGTGTGATCGGCCAGTCCAATACAGCAATAACCGGAGTAACTGCATAATCGGAAATAGTCAAGAATTCTGGCATCCACCCAATAATATTGATATTGTCACATGTGATTCCTATTTCTTCCTGCGCCTCCCGAATGGCAGTTGCAATAATGTCTTTATCCCCAACCTCTTTTGCTCCGCCCGGAAATGATACCTGCCCTTTATGGTTCCTTAACGAATCGGAACGTTTTGTAAATAATAAATTCCATTCCCCATCAATACAAACGAGTAAAACGAGTACCGCAGCTTTTTTATATTTATTTTGGTCAAAATTTAAGTTTATTCCATGAATAGATGTGTAACTTTTTAATCTCTCCCGTATATTTAATATATTCAATTCCTTACATTCTTCCATAGAAAATCCAATTCAAAATTTATGAGTCTAATTCCACGGGATTAATATCAATTGTTTCAGTTATTAAATCTTCATTAGCTTCTTCAAGTATATTGTCATCCAGCATTGGTCTTCCAAAAACCAAATATCCAGTATGCGCAACCATACGATCAGTCGGACGAAGCCTTTCCGGTTCAGGTTTGTAATAACGCAACAAAACTTCAACTACATCAACAAAAGCAAATTTATTAAACCGCAATGCATTTAAAAGCCTTGTAACTTGATTGGTGGTCGGAACCAGACATCCGAAAAAACCTCCTGGCTTTAATGCGCTTCGAACCTGCGGAATATAATCATAGGGGTTTTGGACATCTAAAAAGAAAGCATCCACATCTGTTTCTTCAAACCCGTCTTCAATATCTCCCAATTTAAATTCTACACGGGAGTCTAATCCTAATTTTTTTAAATTCTTTTTTGCTAAATTTTGAAATTCCAATCGTTGTTCATACGAAGTTACTTTTCCGGTCGGTCCGACAGCGAAGGATAATGCTGTTGTCATCGCACCTGAACCAGTTCCAGCTTCCATAACGTGTTGACCAGGTCCAATTCCCATATTGATTAGAAGAAAGCTTATATCCTTTGGATATAAAATCTGAGTAGACCTTTTTAGGTCTAATAAAACTTCTGCGATCGAAGGTATGACTAGGAAAAATGGCGCACCGTTATGACTATAAACCTTACTCCCATAAGGAAGTCCAATTAAATCATTATGTTTTATGATGCCGCGATGTGTGTGCATTTCTTTATCAATTGTTAATGTAACGATAAAACTCTTATGGCGTAATCCAACCAATTGTATTAAATCACCTTCAGAGGCAATTTTTCCAGTGAGATTCCACATAGATAAGGCTCCCTTAGCCGATATTTTCTAAATTTAATTTGCTTAACCAAACAGATACAAAAGATAAAATAATGGAAAATATTGTCCCAATTCCAACTTGAACCCAACCAATAACCAAAAATGTTGATTTCAATTGGACACCAATCCATTGGCCAATTCCAAAACCGACTAGTGCAAATAAAACCAAAAATAACATTCGAAATATGCTTCCACCTTTCCAAAGGTGAAAACCCAGACCAATTACTGCAGACAAAAAAATTATTAACAATAAACCTGGAAGTAAATTCATAATTCCTCTCAAGTATGCATGAGTCTTAAACGAAATTATATTCTACTTTCAATTTGAAACGAAATACAAATATTTAGAGGCGATGTGCTTATTGATATAATACATAAGGTTTGCAAAGATATTCACTTCATGGGAGAAATATGTCCGCAAAAATTAAATTTGGTACAGATGGATGGCGAGCAGTAATTGCTGAAGAGTATACTTTTGATAATGTTCGTAGGTGTGCACAAGGGTTTGCAAGTTATTTATTAGAAAGCGGTAATGCCGGAAAATGGGTAGTTGTTGGATATGATCGCAGATTTCAATCTGAAAACTTTGCAAAGGCGGCAGCAGAAGTATTAATTGGCAATAATTTAAATGTTTTTCTTACCGAATCGGCAACACCTACTCCTGTTATTTCTTACCTGGTAACAATAAAAAAAGCAATAGCAGCAATCAATATTACAGCTTCTCATAATCCTGCAACCGATAATGGATTTAAAGTTCGAGATCACAACGGTGGTGCAATTTCCCCGGATGGATTAACAAGAATTGAAGCACTAATTCCAGATAATGTAAATTCTGTTTCGAGTAAAAATTATCTTATTGGAATTCAAAATTCATCAATAATAATTGTCAATCCCAAAAAAGAATATTTCGATCATATTAAAAGAATGGTTGATATTAATTCCATCAAAAATGCTGGATTAAGAATTATTGTAGATCCGATGTGGGGAAACGGATCCGGATGGTTTTCGGAGTTACTTTCCGGTGGCAAGAGTGTGATTCAAGAAATACACTCCGATAGAAATCCCTTATTCCCGGAAATGAAACGACCAGAACCTATACCGCCAAACATTAATGTCGGATTACAAGCACTAAAAGACCTTCATGGGGATGTTCTGATAATTTTAGATGGCGACGCGGATCGGGTTGGAATCGGAGATGAAAATGGTGTTTTTGTAAACCAACTTCAAGTGTATGCCTTGTTAGCTTATTATTTTCTGGAAATCCGAAAAGAACGAGGGCCAATTGTAAAAACACTTTCGACAACCAGCATGTTGAACAAATTAGGTCAAATCTATAATGTTCCTGTTTATGAGACCGGGGTTGGATTTAAATATGTAGCACCGAAAATGATTGAAACGAATGCTTTAATTGGGGGAGAAGAATCCGGTGGTTACGCCTTCAGAGGAAATGTGCCAGAACGTGATGGAATTCTAGCTGGACTTTATTTTTTAGACTTTATGGTCAAGCTTCAAAAGAAACCATCCGAGCTGCTTTCAACATTATTTAATGTTGTTGGCACTCATTTTTACGACCGAATTGATACGCAATTTTCAGGTGATCCTGCACAAAAGAAGCAAAGAATTCTTGATTCGAATCCGCAAACAATTGGCGGACTTAAAGTTATCGGTTTAAATTCATCCGATGGGTTCAAGTTTTCACTGGAAGATGGTGGATGGTTGTTAATTCGATTTTCTGGAACAGAACCGATCCTGCGCGTTTATTGTGAAACAATACATCAAGATAAAGTAAGTGAAATCCTTAAAGACGGTCTTGTAATCGCCGGAATCCAATAACGATGCAATTTATTGATACCCATTGCCATTTGAATCTTGATCAATTTAATGATGATATTGATGATGTTTTAATACGAGCCAGTGAAAACAATATTACCAAAATTATCATCCCAAGCATTGATATTCCTTCCTTAGAGAAGTCGATAAAAATTGCCGAAAATTATAGTCAAGTTTTCGCCGCAATAGGCATTCACCCAAATGATGGTAATTCTTGGGATAAAAATACAATAAATAAACTAAGAACATTTACACAACACCCAAAAGTAGTGGCGATTGGCGAAATTGGTCTCGATTATTATTGGGATGAATGTCCTAGAGATAAACAGCAAATGATCTTCGAAGAGCAATTAATGCTTGCAGAAGAATCCCATCTGCCCGTTATTATTCATAGCCGCAATTCACTTTCTGAAGTTATGATAACTTTAAATAAGTGGAAATCAAATTTTTCCAAAACCCAGATGGACCCTGGAAAAAAACTTGGCGTATTGCATGCTTTCGAGGGATCTTATGAATCAGCGCAAACTGCAAATAGCCTCGGGTTTCTAATCGGAATTGGAGGTCCGGTAACATACAAAAATTCGCTGGACAAACATGAAATTGCAAAAAGAATTGATCTGGAATGGATTGTATTAGAAACTGATGCACCCTTTTTATCACCCATGCCATTTAGAGGAAAACGGAATGAACCTATGAACATAAAATTGGTTGGTGAAAGAATTGCCCAAATTCGCAATATCCAGTTAAAATTAGTGTCACATATAACAACAAAAAACGCGAACACTCTGTTTGCATTGGAGTAGTGATTGGAAAACAAGTTGTTTTTTCAAAGTCTCGTAGCAAGTGACTTAATTACTGTAGAAAATCGCATGCGAGAACAAGCAAAAGATCATCATGAAGATCTCTCTGCCGCTCTTGATCATTTAATAGATTCAGGCGGAAAAAGGATTCGCCCGAATATTACATTATTATTCGGAAAAATGTTAAATGGTGATTTGAACTCGCTAATAACGCTTTCAGCAGCAATCGAATTGTTACACACAGCAACACTTGTTCATGATGACTTGATTGATGGGTCATTGTTAAGACGAGGAATTCCAACTTTAAATTCGAAATGGTCTCCTGCAGCAACAGTTTTAACTGGCGATTTCCTGTTTGCCAAAGCTGCATTTCTTGCCGCAGAAACCGATTCGGTTCCTGTTATGAAATTATTTTCGAATACGTTATCAACGATTGTCAATGGCGAAATCGTTCAGATGTTTTCCAGTAGGTGTAATCCTGACCGTGATGAGTATTATCAAAGGATCTATTCCAAAACAGCTTCATTATTTGAAACGTCTTCCCTTGCGGCAGCATTAATTTCAAATTGTGATGAGGTTATAAAAGAAAATATCAGGCAATATGGCCTCGAATTAGGGCTTGCTTTTCAAATCATTGATGACATATTTGACTTTACTTCTGACCAGGAACAAATAGGTAAACCAGTCGGAGGAGACCTTCGGCAAGGATTAATTACTTTACCTGCAATTTTATATTTCGAAGAAAATTCAAATGATCCCATAGTAAAAGATTTTTTTGAAAATAATTGCATTCCAACAAAAAACAATATTAATCCATTAATAAATAACATCCGCAAAAGTAATGCCATTAACCGTTCGCTCGAAATTGCAAAACAACATTCTGAAAAAAGTATTTCTGCGATACTTCGTTTACCTGATTCTATATATCGCCAGGCATTAATACAAATGGCACATTTTGTAACAGAAAGGGAAATATAAAAGACCGAGATTATCGGTCTTTTATTGAGTGCGCTGAGAGGGACTTGAACCCTCACGCCTTTCGGCACATGGCCCTCAACCATGCCTGTCTGCCAATTCCAGCACCAGCGC
>CAZPIM010000071.1:11673-13625 GCA_964586385.1 uncultured Anaerolineaceae bacterium | reverse complement strand
ATGACCGACAATAAAAAAGTAAGAGTAGCAATTATTGGTGTTGGCAACTGTGCCTCATCCCTTGTACAGGGCGTCCAGTTCTATCAAAACGCAAATGACACCGACCGCGTTCCCGGATTGATGCACGTCAATCTGGGTGGCTATCACATACGCGATATCGAGTTCTCCGCAGCCATCGATGTGGTCGATACCAAGGTTGGCAAGGATCTTTCCGAAGCGATCTTTTCCTACCCCAACAATACCTATAAATTCAGCGATGTCCCTCATCTAAATGTGCCGGTTGTGCGCGGAATGACTCACGATGGACTGGGAAAGTACCTCTCCCAGATTCTCAAAAAAGCGCCAGGACCTACTGCTGATATCATTAAGATCCTCAAAGATACCGGAACCGACGTTGTCGTCAATTATCTGCCTGTAGGATCGGAAATGGCCACCAAATGGTATGTTGAGCAGATTCTGGAAGCAGGCTGCGGTATGGTCAATGCCATTCCAGTCTTCATTGCCAGTTCTGAATATTGGAGCAAGCGTTTCCTGGATGCCAAACTTCCCATCATTGGGGATGACATCAAGAGTCAACTCGGCGCAACCATCCTACACCGTGTCATTACCAGCCTTTTTGTGGATCGCGGCGTGCTCCTGGATCACACCTACCAACTCAATTTCGGCGGGAATACCGATTTCATGAATATGCTCGAACGTGATCGCCTCGAATCCAAGAAGATCTCGAAAACCGGTGCGGTGACTTCCATGCTGCCCTATGCGTTGAATCCGGATGACGTCCACGTAGGTCCCAGCGATTATGTGCCCTGGTTGACCGACCGGAAATTCTGTTACATCCGCATGGAGGGGACAACCTTTGGGAACGTACCGCTCAACCTGGAAGCGAAACTGGAAGTCTGGGATTCGCCCAATTCCGCTGGTGTCATCATCGATGCCGTCCGTTGCGTCAAACTCGCCCTGGATCGTGGTGTTTCTGGTCCGCTCTATGCCCCGGCTTCATACTTCATGAAGACTCCTCCCCGCCAGTACAAGGACGAGGTTTGTCGCGAAATGACCGAAGATTTCATCCGCGGTGAAGACCCCACATCCTGATTTCTTAAATCTGAATCAAGACACCTCTTTTTATTGAATAAAGAGGTGTCTTGATAGCTTGACTTGATTGTAGAATGGCAACTCACCATTTCATTCTTTGCGCTTTTCGATGTTCAACAGTAATCCATCTAACTGTTCTAACTTATCCGGTTTTCCCCTAATAAACCATCAACTCAATAGTCCCGTAGGGTGGTTTCAAGACGATTAATCATCATCTATCCACCATCATGCCACCATAACGCCATTGCGACCACCTTAAGACCCCAAAGCCATAACCCACCAAACCAGATCTCGTATTTGCGGAGAAATAATAGCGAGTGGCGAGTAGCGGGTGGCAGGTAGCTGGATTGCGAATGGAAAGGGATTGATCCTTGTTCAAAACCAAATCCCGTGAAACCTGGTGTTAAGTCGGCAAGCCCCCTGACTTGAAGGAAAAAAGACTAGGTTTCGTGTTTGTGGATGGACTTAAAGTAATCCTTCGATGAATAAAAAACCTGGGTTTAATGCTTAACAGCTTATCAACTTATCAACTTAGCAGCCTGATAACTAAACAGCTCATCAGCTTCTCATCCCCTACACCGTATACCTAACATGCCAGCTCTCAGGAAACTTCAACCCATTTGCATACACAAACCGGATCAACTGCCCGTGATGCTGCACTTCATGTTCCAGCAAATCGAAAGCCAATGTAAGCTGCTTGTCCGATAATTCCGAAAAGTCGAGTCTTTCCAAATGGGCCAAAGTTGCATCCAATGCAGCCAACACAGATTGCTTTATTCGTGGCGTGGCCAGGCTGCACGAGAAGCCCTGCCACCCTCCTTTTTCGATGCCCTTGAGCATGCTCTCCCTTGCCCCGACCA
>CAZPIM010000071.1:0-11573 GCA_964586385.1 uncultured Anaerolineaceae bacterium | reverse complement strand
CTGGCAGAAAGGCTGATTACGCCGTTTTTATTTGTCGGTAAAGAATTCCGGAGAAAATCTTCCAGTTTTTTTATTTCATTTTTTCCCAAACGACTGAGGTATCCAGGCGCTGCACCAACATTCCCCAGAAATGGTTGCCAATAATCATCAAAATTCTTGAATTCAGTTTTTATTTCAATAGATTTTGCTTCAATCTGTTGTATGCCTGCTAACTGAAACATCCATTCAAGTTGACCTTGCCGGCAAATATTAAATCTGCTTCCCTCATCAAAAGCTGCGGCACTATGATTCACCGCAATGGCAGCATCCCAAAAATATCGTAGAAATTGCATGCCGTGACCATAATCCCAAACGAATGCCCCAATCTTACCGCCTGGTTTGGTGACTCGTATCATCTCCGCAATTGCAGCTTCCGGTTGCGGAACAAAATTGAGTACCAGCCCGGAAATAACAGCATCCATGGATTTTGATTGGAGCCCGAGTGTTTGTGCATAACTGACAAAAAAATTCACCAATGAATCTGTGATGGATCTTTTTGCATAATATATGAAACCGGGTGAAGAATCAATGGATGCAACATTACCAGGTTGACAGGTTTTCAAAATTTGCCCGGTAATATTGCCCGTACCACAACCGACATCCAGCCAGGATTGGTTTGATGGGGCAGCAAACCAGGTTAAAAATTTTTCCGAGACAAGTTTGCTCCATCGCCCCATAAATTGATCATAAGCAAATCCATTTTCCCAGGAATCTGACAAAAACTTTTTCTCCAATTTCACATTCGATTGATTGAACAACTTAAGATGTATTGTAAGGATATTTAACCGATAGATCTATGACTGTACAACCAAAGAAAATGAATAAAAACTAATGAACATGATCCATACCCTACTCTTGTGTTCCTGTAATCCAAAAATTCCTAATTAAAAAAGGCGCTCAATTGAGCGCCTTAGGTTTGTTGTTAGTTGATTCTTTCAGTTACGGAGCTGTGCTGTTCCAGAACCAATTGTAGGCATAATATGGGCTGCTTGTTGAGTCCATCCGGATTGCAATCCGGTCTAGACCTTTCAATGAATCAGGAATATCATAAGTGAAGGTTTGTGTTCCACCATCGCCAGAATCAGTGACTGTCACTTCGACACCACCAATTGCTGCAGTACCATATTTACCCATGCGAACTTTGAAATCGGTATCTTTGGGTAGATTGTAAGTCTTCACAGTTACAGAATCATCCTTTACCACGGCTGTGATGAAGAAGTATGGATAACCAGTGTATCCGGAAGGAGCTGGTGATACGACAGAGCCTTCAGAAGCAGAGTCATCGGATGGATCTGAGTTGTTCCACCACCAGTCATAGGCAACAAGTTTAACACCTTCGGTCGATTCAATCCGGATTGCCAGTCTGGCTTCATCTTTCAAAGCATCCGGAATATCGTAAGTGAAGGACTGTGTACCGCCACCGGCTGAGTCGAACGTTG
Source organism: uncultured Anaerolineaceae bacterium (assembly GCA_964586385.1). GTDB lineage: Bacteria > Chloroflexota > Anaerolineae > Anaerolineales > Anaerolineaceae > UBA6170. The sequence continues at coordinate 10,095 of CAZPIM010000071.1, read as the reverse complement.
CGACCTGTGTCCCACCGACACCCAATGTGCCGTATTTACCAATCAGGACTTTGAAGTCAGTGTCTTTGGGTAAGTTGAAGAATTTGATCGTTACATCTTCTCCCTTTACCGCACTGACGATGGCACTAGTCGGGTGGCCTGAATAACCGGAAGGAGCTGGAGTTGGTGTAACAACTGCATCGGTATTATTGACAAACCAGTCATATGCAAAATATTTCACACCCTCAGTGGCTTCAAGGCGGATAGCCAGTTTGGCTTCAGCTTTCAAGGCATCCGGGATATCGAAGGTGAAGGTTTGTGTGCCACCAGCAAGGGAATCAAATGTTCCTACTTGAGTTCCACCTACACCGAGTGTGCCATATTTTCCAATTAACACTTTGAAATCAATGTTGACTGGTAAATTATAGACTTTAATGGTTACATCTTCTCCCTTAACCACGCTGACAATACTTGTCGTCGGGTAGCCAGAGTAAGCCTGTACAGCGGTCGGTTTAGTACCGAAGACTGCGAACAATAAAATAAAAACCATTACGAATGTTGCAAAACGTTTCATTTTAATTCTCCTGAAATCTTGCTTTATCCGCCCTTAAGCGAATCTGCCGGGCGGTAGATCGGTACACATAAGATGCATACCAGCCTCAAAAAGTTCCCTTTTTCTGGGGAGATAAATTCACCCCCAAAAATATTCAGAACGACTGATTACTTTCCAAGTGTACAATTTCACGCCTGAAAATTCAAGCCTTTTGTGACTGGTTTTTTGGATGAATTTTTTCCGTTCTGTTGGTTAGCTACTACTCTACTTTGGTAGGGTACTTTCAATTGTTGAAGCAGTTAAACTAAGTTTATTCAAGGAGACAATAATATGAAATCTGTAACACAACCTTCAGTATTAAACCCGACCGTTTTTGCACTTATGTTTCTTTTTGCTGCAGTTACGGTGATTGCAATCAGTGGTAAACGCGTTCCATTATTGTCTAATATGAAAGTAGATTTGGTTTTGCTGGTTGTGATCGGGATGGCAATTTGCACGTCCGGAATTGGCCGGGTGGCAGCGATGCATCAATGGACTCACCCCCTCTCCATTTTGGGAATTCTTTTAGGTGTGCTTATTCTTGTTGTTGCGGTAGCTGCATATTTCGGATGGAAACTACCTCTGATCCAGAACGATACCCAATCACTCATCGCAATTGCCTTACTGGTTGTTCTTAAAATCGCAAATTCTGTGGTTCATAGTCTGATCACTTCTTAATTTGACCTTTCTTCCCTCCTAAACACCCTGATTCACAAGCGGATCGGGGTGTTCAATTTTAAAATAGCATATGCAAAACAATTTGGTTCTTTTTGCGCTTGCGCAAAGAAGGTATACTTAATTGCATATAAGATAGAATTAGTCTTATTAGGAGAAGAATCAGCATGTCAAAATCAATTTTCAAGATTCTAATTATTCTTTGTTTCGGGTTGCTTATTGTCGCTTGTTCCCCAAAAAACGAGGTTGTTCAACCGCCAATTCAAAACCCTACGCAAGATGTGGAAGTGCATGAAGAACCGGAAATGGATGACGTCGATCCGGTGGCTGTGTTTCAAAAAGCAAGTTGTACCGGTTGTCACGTGATACCAGGCGTTCCCGGTGCAAATGGCACAATTGGTCCGGACCTATCTGCAATCGGAGACCTGGCTGCAGCACGACTGGGTTCATCAGATTATTCGGGTAAAGCCGATTCTGTGAAAGATTATATCCGTGAAGCATTAATGGAACCGGATCTCTTTTTGTCCCCTGAATGTAATGGTGCTGCCTGCCAGGCGGGTTTGATGTCAGCTAACTTAATCAAGGATCTTTCGAAAGCAGAAGTTTTAGCGATGATTGATTTCCTCGCCGATTTACCCAATGACGATCTGGTTGTTGTGGAAGAACCTGTTGAAGTGGACCTGACCAAAGCACCGCCATTAACCGAAGAAGAAATGGCAGAAGCTTCACAAATCTTCTTTGACCGTTGTGCCGGATGTCATGGCGTTTTACGTAAAGGTGCTACCGGACCTGCACTTACGCCGGATGTTACGCTTCCAAAAGGGACGGCTGCTTTAGCTTCCATTATTTTCAATGGAACACCTCGTGGTATGCCAGATTGGGGTAAGCAGGGTGTTTTGAGTGAAGACCAGGCAGAACTGATGGCAAAATTCATCCAAAATGAACCTCCACAACCACTGGAGATGTCACTCGAAAAAATGATGGCTTCCTGGAATGTGATTGTCCCGGTAGAGGATCGACCAACCGAACCGCAGCATGACCGCGATTGGGAGGACTTCTTTGCTGTAACTTTGCGTGATGCCGGGCAAGTTGCTTTAATTGATGGTGATACCTTTGAAGTGGTTAACAATATCAATACCGGTTATGCGGTCCATATTTCACGCATGTCTGCAACTGGCCGTTACATTTATACGATTGGAAGAGATGGTAAACTGGCATTGATCGACACCTGGATGGAAGTGCCGGATAAGATCGCCGAAGTACAGGTTTGTTATGATGCCCGCTCGGTAGAAACCAGCAAATATGTCGGACCCGAGGGTGACTTTACGGATAGATACGCTATCGTAGGTTGTTACTGGCCTCCGCATTTCGTCATTCTGGATGGGTTGACTCTGGAGCCGTTCAAAGTGGTCAGCACACGAAGTTACACATACGATTCGGAAGAATACCATCCCGAGCCGCGTGTGGCAGCCATTGTTGCATCCCATTTTAAACCGGAATGGATTGTCAATATCAAAGAGACAGGGCAAGTTTGGATGGTCAATTATGAAGACCCGATTAATCCGACCATCAAGATGATTGAAGCTGAACGATTCTTGCATGATGGTGGTTGGGATTCAACCAAACGATATTTCATGGTGGCTGCAAATAATGCCAATACCATCGTGGTCATTGATGCATTGGAAAGTAAATTGGAGGCGCTTGTGGAGACACCTGCCATTCCACACCCCGGGCGAGGAGCCAACTGGATCGATCCGGAATTTGGACCGGTCTGGACGACATCGCATTTAGGTGATGGTGCCTTGATCGCTATTGGTACAGACCCGGAGAATCACCCGGAAAGTGCCTGGAAGGTGGTTAGAAATATACCATTACCAGGTGCCGGAAGTCTGTTTGTAAAGACGCATCCGAACAGTCAATGGGTGTGGGTGGACTTTGGCTTGAACTCTGATGAAAAAATTCAACGCAGTGTTTGTGTCATTGCCAAAGCAAATCCTACCGAGACGTATAAGTGTTGGGAAGTTGCAGATTATGGTCGGGCGGTTCATTTTGAATACAATAAAGAAGGAACACAGATTTGGGTCAGTGTTTGGGGAACAGCCGATCAACCTGGTAAGGTTGGAGAGATCGTTGTGTATGATGATGCCACATTAGAAGAAGTTGCTCGCATACCAGATTTGGTGACCCCAACTGGAAAATTTAATGTTTATAACACCATAGAAGACATTTACTAAATCCAATCAATTTTTATGATGATAACCTGGTTATAGCTCACAAATAAGGGCATAACCAGGTTGTTTTTATAAACATAAGCTCACAAAATTTCAATCAACCCGGGTTAATTTCTTTGCTATATCCACAGCGAATAACAAGTCTTCATGGGTGTTGATATTTAAAAACATATGCAATTGGGGATCAATTCCTTTGAGTACATCGATTGGCAAGACATGTATATTCATGCCTGGAAACCATGAAATCATTCTTCGTTCATTGTTTGATAAAGCTTTTTCAATTTTCGGCAGACAGGTACTTCTCCTATACAAAGCGTGCATAGGCTCATAGCCCTGGTCTGTTTCAGGAATAACTATGTCGCATCCAAGGTCAAGCATGATTTCGTATTCAAGTTGAATTAATTGCGGGTTTGCGAAGGGCATGTCGCAGGCAACCAGAGCAACGAATTCTCTGTTCGCCTTTTTCAAAGAGGTATACAGACCCCCTAAAGGTCCAATGTCCGGGATTAAGTCTGGAAATATTGGAATATTCTCGAGTTCTTCGTAATCAAGATCATTGGAGTTGGAAAGAATAATTATTTCACCCGATAAATTCTGGATTCTATCCAGAACCCGTAAAATGAGCGGCACACCTAAAAACTCAACTTTAGATTTGTTACTGCCCATCCTGGTAGACTTGCCACCGGCTTGTATTGCAATACTCAAATCTTCTCTAATAAATGAATCCTTATTAAAGGAAGGAATGTGCCCCTTATCCACGATTTTTATCCGAAAATGATTCTGTTTGAGAAAATCCGAATTGCATACGGTTATTATATACAAGGCTTGTTATCGACTGGAGAAAAAAGTATGTACATATAAGAAGAATAAAAAATGATTTTTCGGAATGGCATGTGGATTGCACCCCAAATGCTATACTTAAGACCTTCCATAAAAATCTAAATTACTGAAGAATACTTTTTTACAGGTTTTTCATTCCAGTCTTATGGTTATATTGAATATAATTAGGATAACTTTTAAAAATCCCACAATTATTATTGCGCAGGAATTTAAATGAGTCAACACGAAAAATCGAAAACAGATTTCAATTCTGTCACTGAAAAAGAACTTATCTTAAAATTAAAAATCACTCCGCGATTAGCCAGGCGCATTATATCGCTTCGTCCATATCAATCCTTTGAACAATTGAATCAAATTTGGGGGATAGATCCCCTAACACTGAAAAACATTGAAGAAGTATTTTCTATTGGTTTAGATCGCGATTTACCACTACTAGAACCTTATGTAGAGGAAAGTCAAATTGACCAACATCAAATCCTACAAACCGAACCTTCACTGGAAGAGACTCTTGTTCCATTGCCTGACTATTTGTCAGAAGAAGTAACTATACCTGATGTTGAACCAATCTCAATTGGTCAAGTCATTGAGACAGAACCTGTTAAAAATCAATCATTCTTTCGAAAACCATCGACATTGATCTTGCTCATTTTGATAATTGGAGCGATCTTCCGTTTTTCTGGGCTTAACTGGGATGATGGTTTACATCAACATCCTGATGAACGTTATTTAACTATGGTGGCTGAATCCATTCGTGGAGTGGATAGCATTAAATCCTATTTTGATACATCAACCAGTACGCTCAATCCTCTTAATCATGGTTCTTACACCTATGGGATGTTTCCGCTTTTTGTCACACGTATGGTGGCAGAATGGGTTAATATGACCAGCTATGACACAATAACATTAGTTGGTCGTTTCCTTTCGGGTTTATTTGATCTGGCTGCTATTTGGATGCTTTACATACTGGCGAAACGATTATACAACCAAGAAATCGGTTTGATTGCAGCGGCACTTGCTGCGGTTACTGTGTTACCAATCCAGTTGTCCCATTTTTTTGCGGTCGATTCTTTCTCTACAGTTTTCGTTGTAGCCAGTTTTTATTTTTTAATACTTGCTATTCCATTGGACAAACCTGCAGAGCGGGTTAAAAATGATCATCTGAAATACTTTGCATATTTTGGTTTTACTGTGGGATTGGCTGGCGCATGTAAGATTAATACATTACCTGTTTTGGGTTTAATTTTTTTAGCTGCCATTATTTATCTGTTTATTGTCAGGAAAGAGGAGAAATTCTTACTTGTCCTTGGCAGGATTCTACTAGGTTTACTTCTAGCAATAAGTTTAGCTTTTTTGGCATTTCGGGTTTTCCAACCATATGCATTTGCGGGACCATCCTTTACAGATTTATCCATTAACAAGCGTTGGTATGAAGTAATCAAAGAGGTTACCAATCAGGTTGCAGGAAATTCCGAATGGCCTCCTAATCACCATTGGACGAATCGACCTGTGCAATATGCCTGGGTAAACATGGTTTTATGGGGAATGGGTATCCCATTAGGTTTGGCAGCCTGGTTTGGATGGGGATGGGCTGGCATTCGGATATGGAAAGGGGATTGGCGGAAACACCTATTCCCGTTTGTTTGGGTATTGGTATATTTTATCTGGCAAAATATTCAATTTTGGCGATATATGCGTTATTTCATACCAATTTATCCTTTCTTAATTCTTTTTGCCGCCTGGGCATTAGTCGAATTGAGAACAAAATATAAAGAGCATTGGACCCGCATACTTTCAGTTGGAAAGAATTTGTCTTTGCAGTGGGCTGGTTTGAAAACCAATTGGAAAGGGCTCGTAAGCGGATTATTACTGGGCATCGTCTTGCTGGGAACATTCAGTTATGCATTTGCATTCACAAGGATTTATACACGTCCCCACACCAGAGTACAAGCCTCCCGGTGGATTTTATCAAATATTGAAGGTCCATTAAATGTCAAAGTGGATACGAACGTTGGAAGTCAGTCTTACCCAATTCCTGTTTATAACAATAGGGTTGTCGTACCTGGTCAAATTGAAATATTGGATTTAAAGCTCAAATCGAGTGGAACAACCTCTCAGATTAGTGCACCTCAAGTAAAAAAAATAGGCGGAAGTATCTATTTTCGTATTTCCAGAGACGAACTAGGAGAAGATCGAGTTACCGAGGGACGCATGGTTTTGGCTGACCTGGATCAGGCAGTGACAACCTCAATTAATTTTGGTGATGTAACTTTAGAAGCTGGTCAAGCGTATTTCTTTTTTTATCGTTTAATGAATAGTAATATCCTTTCGTTTTCAGATGTCAAATTACGTAATGAAAACCCGGATGATCCAAATATCCTTTTAGATTTCGTATTGGATCACAAAACACCGGGAACAACTGAAAATACTTTTCAATTCGTTCCGGATCAAACATTAAGAATCAATCGCTTTGAAATCAATAATTTTCAACAGGATTTTCTTCCATCAACTTCCATTCTTAAAGTCAGCATTCTCAAAGACCGTGATGAACAGAACCCAATTGCAGTTTCTGAAGTCAATCTTGATTTTAATGAGCCTGGATTACAGAAAAAAGCTGTTCTTGACTTTGCTGAGACCGAATTAATATTCGGAAATTCTTACCAAATCAAGTATGAAGTTTCCGAAGGCAGCGCAATACAGCTTTTATCTGAAAAGTTTGCGTTGGAAACTTCCTGGGATGATGCGCTCCCACTGAGTGTTGATGGAATCGACGCACTCGGTGGAATATATACACCGATGAATCTGGAATTGTACGAAGGTGATACAGTCGAAAAACGTGAGAATATGCTCCGCATTCTGGAAAGCACTGATTATCTGGTTATCCCGTCAAATCGAGCCTACGATGCGATGCCACGTTTAGAATTGCGATATCCCTTAACGCTACGTTATTATCAACTCTTGTTTGACTGTAATTGCAGTAGTGATCAATTGGAAAAACGGGCTTATCAATTGGACCCACCTTTCAATAGTCCCCTGGGATTTGACCTTGTAGCCACATTTGTAAGTCACCCAAATCTTGGTCCATTTAAGTTTAATGACCAGAATGCTGATGAATCTTTCACAGTTTATGACCATCCGAAGGTCTTTATTTTCAAAAAATCATCAGATTTTTCAATTGAGAAAGTGAGAAGTGAATTAAATCTGGTCGACCTGGAAAGTGTTATTTTTCAAGTGCCTATTGATTACACCAAAGCACCAACCGCTCTTGAGCTAACAGATGATAGATTGGATGCCCAAACATCCGGTGGTACCTGGTCGGAAATGTTTGACCGCAACAGTTTAATCAATCAAAGTCAAATACTTGGAACCGTCGTTTGGTATTTCCTATTATTGATAATCGGGCTGATTATTTTCCCAATGGGCTTCAAATTATTCACCGGACTTTCGGATCGAGGTTATACGCTTTTACGTATGGCTGGATTGTTGATGCTTACCTGGATTCCCTGGATGTTAGGAAGTTTAAAAATCCTACCATTTACCCGATTGACAATTGTGATTTCACTGCTTTTGCTATTCGCAATAAATTTAGGGATTTACTTCCGTAACAGTCAACAAATTTTAGATTTTATAAAATCCAATTTGCGACATTTAGTTGTAGTTGAATTGATTTTTGCCCTTCTATTTTTGGTGAGTCTCTTGATTCGAATCGGTAACCCGGATCTTTGGCATCCCTGGTTGGGGGGTGAAAAGCCAATGGATTTTGCATTTTTCAATGCGGTTACGAAATCTGTCTATTTCCCGCCACAAAATCCTTGGTTTTCAGGGCATTATATAAATTATTACTATTATGGATATGTTGTCGCGGCAATTCCGACGAAATTATTAGGCGTTATGCCTTCGATAGCTTTTAATCTCGTGATTCCGAGCTGGTTTGCCATGACTGGTATCGGGGTTTTCGGTGTAACTTACAATTTATACCGGGGTTATTCACGAAAATCAGACGAAGGGGAAATTGCTGGCGAAGTAAAATCAATAACTTTTGGAAGGAAATTACTCAAGTCAATATCTTTTGGAAGGAGTCTCCCCAATATTGTCGGAGTCCTTTCAATTGCCGCAGTACTTTTCTTTGGAAATTTCTATGAAGCGAAATTATTGTGGAAAAATCTTCCTCAAGTGGCTGACCTTATTCCAGATTCTGAAAATACGAATAAATTAGACGCTGTTCTTTCCGGAGCAAGTCGCGTATTGTCGGGTGAAGCTGAATTACCTGGTGATAAAGGTCAATGGTATTTTGCAGCTTCTCGTCCAATACTTCATGACGGACCAGATACGCCAATAGCTGAATTCCCTTATTTCTCATTCCTGTATGCCGACTTACATCCGCATTTGTTGACGATGCCATTTTATGCACTGGCGTTAGCCTGGTGTCTCAATATTATTCTTGATCCTTTTACCAACAAAAAGATTTTTCAGAAATTGATGCTGGTAGGATTGGGTGCATTGTTTATTGGCAGTTTCAGAGCTTTGCATACCTGGGATTTTCCTACGTTTATGGGGCTTGGGATTCTTTCCATCGTATGGATAATTTTGAAAACAGACCAATTTGAAGTTAAGAAAAAACTGCAAGCTATTCTCATTTATTGTTCATCATTTATTACTTTGGCAATGTTGTTTTATTCTCCGTTTACAAATTGGTTTAAGACAGAATACGTTGGTGTCGAGATATGGAAAGGTCTTCGTACTCCGCTATCTGATTATTTTGTAGTCTTTGGATTGTCTTTATTTGTCATGTTTACTTTATTGTTTGTTGAACTAAAACCGGATTATCTGAAAGTCAGAATGAAATGGTTTGAACATAAAAACTTAAAGACACTCATCCCGGTTTCGATTCTCATCGTCGTTTTTGTTTGTATGACACTGTTATGGAAAAATGACTACCAGGTTCTTGCCTTCGGATTACCATTGGTTTTGTTATGGATATATATCATTTTCTTTAAGAAGCCATTAAGTGAATATCATCGATTAATTTGGATATTATTCGCAATTGGATATGGAATAACCTATGTGGTTGAGGTCCTTGTTCTCAAAGGTGATGTTGGCAGATCCAATATGGTTTTCCGAATGTATTTGGAAGCCTGGTTTATCCTGGGAATTGCATTAAGCGTAGCCGTTCTGGAAGTAACCAGGATTAACAAAGGCTGGCCGAAACCCGGAAGAATAATTTGGATTGTTGGTCTTCAGATATTAATCCTGCTTGTTCTTGCTTATCCTTTAATTGCGACTAATAAAAAAGTGACTGATCGTTGGCCTAATATTCAATCGCCTCCTAAATCATTAGATGGAGCACTATTCATGTTAGGCGATCAAGTATCTGATTCGGGATTGCAGCCTGCAATCTACTCGGATGAAGGCAGAGAGATTGACTTAAGTATGGATTATGCTGGGATCCAATTTATGCAGGACAACATTTCCGGATCTCCGGTTATCGTTGAAGGACACACCACTGAATATCGCTGGGGAGCCCGTTATGCAATTCATACTGGTTTGCCCTCTGTGATTGGATGGAGCTGGCATACCAGGCAACATAATTCCTTGCTGGATGGATCGATCGTCGAAAAACGTATTCAGGAACTTGTAGATTTTTATAATACGACGGATATCAATTCGGCAAATAAATTCCTGGAAAAATATAATGTCCAATTTATTATCGTATCTGGTTTGGAGAGAGCCTATTACTCAGAAGAAGGAATTAATAAATTTAATGAGATGGTAGATCGGGGA
>CAZPIM010000070.1:0-14009 GCA_964586385.1 uncultured Anaerolineaceae bacterium | reverse complement strand
AAAATGATAAAAAACTATACACTTGCGACGAATATTAACCGCTTTTTTGTCTATCTCATTCTGGTGATTCTATTAGTAATAACAATCGTTCCAGTCTGGTTATTGATTGTTAATGCGACCCGTTCCACGATTGAGATACAACAAGGTATCAGTATGTTACCCAGTGTCTATACCATTACTAATTACAAAGTTCTTTTGAGTAAGGGGTTAGATCTCCCTCGTGGTTTCCTGAATAGTTTTTCGATTGCTATTCTGACTACGATTATAACTGTCTACTTCTCAATGTTAACTGCATACGGTATCGTAGCTTACAATTTTAAAGGAAAGAAATTTCTCTATAATTTCATTCTGGTCCTAGTTTTGATCCCCATGCAACTTTCGATCATCGGATTTTATCAATATATGGTGAAAATCGGATTGGATGATTCCTACGCAGCCCTGATTTTACCTAGTATTGCTTCTGCCGCTTCCGTATTCTTCTGTAAACAATACCTGGAATCGATCATGATTCAGGATTTGATAGATGCAGGCAGAATTGATGGATGCAGTGAACTTGGTATATTTCATCAAATTATGATGCCAATTGCAGCGCCAGGTGCATTTACTCTGGGTATTTTTGCTTTTGTTGGCGCATGGAATAACTTCTTCAATGCTTTCATTCTGATTACATCCCGTGATAAATACACACTACCGATGCTCGTCCAAACCTTACGCGGAGACGTTTATCGTCATGAATACGGTGCCATTTATCTGGGATTAGCAGCTTCCGTTGTTCCGATCATAATTATTTACTTCCTATTTTCACGATATATCGTAAATGGGATTTCCATGGGCGCAGTAAAGGAATAGATCCACGCACTCAGCCCATTATTATTGTTAATTTATCTTTGCAAGTAGAAGAATAACAAGTTCTACTACTGTCTAATAGTAAAAATAGAAGATCTCATGCAAATCAGATCTTTAATTTTCCATGGAATATTTTAAGGACAAAAATGCGGTTTGGTTTTTTTGATGATAAAAATTGCGAATATGTAATTCAAAGACCGGATACCCCCCTACCCTGGATCAATTATCTTGGCTCTGAAAATTACTTTGGGATTATTTCTAATACTGCGGGTGGTTATTCATTCTATCGCGATGCACGATTACGCAGACTGACCCGTTATCGATATAATAACGCCCCATTAGATGATGGGGGCAGGAGAATATATATCAGGGATAATCAACCTGACCAACCTGAATTTTGGTCTCCGACCTGGCAGCCTACCCGGAAAGATTTAGATTTTTATGAATGCCGTCATGGATTGGGATATACCAAAATAACATCTCAGTATCGTGATATCCATTCAGAAATCACATATTTTGTTCCTATTGGTGAAAATCTTGAAATATGGGAAGTAAACATCCGGAATAATCGGGACACAGTTGCTAATCTATCCGTTTTTTCCGCGATCGAATTCTGTCTTTGGGATGCAGTCGATGATGCAAATAATTTTCAACGCAATTATTCTGTTGGTGAAGTTGAAGTTGAAAATGAAGTCATTTATCACAAAACTGAATATCGTGAGCGCCGCAACCACTTCGCTTTTTTTGCCTGTTCAGAACCATTAGCTGGTTTTGACACGCAACGGGAAGATTTTTTTGGATCTTATCGTGGTTGGGACAAACCACTGGTTGTGGAAACGGGCGTATCGAAGCAATCGATCGCTACCGGCTGGCAACCTATTGGATCACACCATGTAAAAATCAGTATTCAACCACAGGAAACGAAAAAAATCATATTCCTGCTTGGATATCAGGAAAATGCTGTTGAAGAAAAATTTGATCCGCCGCATTCACAAACCATCAACAAGAAGAATTGTTTGCCAATCATCGCCCGTTATCTTCAGGCAGATGAAGTTGAAAATGCATTCGGAAAACTAAAATCCTACTGGCAAAACCTGCTGGAGAAATTTCAAGTGGTTACTCCCAGTTTGCATACCGACCGGATGGTTAACATTTGGAATGCGTATCAAATGATGGTGACTTTTAATTTTTCCAGGTCAGCCTCCTATTTCGAATCCGGGATCGGTCGAGGCATGGGTTTTCGCGATTCCAATCAGGATTTGCTGGGATTTATGCACTTAATTCCTGAACGGGCAAGAGAACGGATTCTTGATTTAACTGCAACCCAATTAGAAAGCGGGGGGGCTTATCATCAATACCAACCGATGACCAAACTGGGAAACAATGATGTTGGTGGCAATTTTAATGATGATCCCCTTTGGTTAATTTTATCTGTATCCGCTTATATCAAAGAAACTGGTGATTGGGGAATTCTTGAGGAAATGGTTCCATTTGATAATAAGGTGAATTCCGAGAAACCCTTATATGAGCATTTATACCGGTCTGCGAAATACACACTTGACCGTCTGGGTCCACATGGCTTGCCATTAATCGGACGTGCGGATTGGAACGACTGCCTTAACTTGAATTGTTTTTCCGATACACCAGGCCAATCATTTCAAACGACTACCAGCAAAGATGGCACAGTTGCCGAAAGTGTCTTCATAGCCGGGTTGTTTGTTCTGGCTTCCAAAGAGCTGGAAGAGATTGCCAGACGCACTGGGAAAAATGAAGATGCTGTTTTGTTTGAGAAATCGCGTATGAAGATGGCAGAAACCGTGAAAAAAAGCGGATGGGATGGTCAATGGTTTAGAAGAGCTTATGATAATTTTGGTGAACCAATCGGTTCTGCTGTAAATCGCGAGGGTCAGGTTTTTATCGAGCCGCAGGGAATGTGCATCATGGCAGGAATTGGCATTGAAAATGAAATGGCAAAAAAGGCACTCGATACAGTTGAGGAGCGATTGTCAACTGAACACGGCGTTGTTTTACTCCACCCGGCTTTCAAACAATATTATTTACACCTGGGAGAAATCTCCTCCTACCCACCCGGTTATAAAGAAAATGGGAGTGTTTTTTGTCATACGAATCCCTGGGTAATGATCGCTGAAACCCTTATTGGCCGTGGGGATAAGGCTTTTGATTATTATTTACGCATCAATCCTTCTAAACGAGAAGAAATCAGTGAAATCCACAAATGTGAACCTTATGTATACGCACAGACGATCGCCGGAAAGGAAGCCATAAAACCGGGAGAAGCAAAAAATTCCTGGCTAACGGGAACAGCAGCCTGGAATTATGTTGCAATTACGCAATGGATTCTCGGAATTCGACCGGGATTTGACGGTCTGATTATCGATCCTGTATTACCATCTGATTGGGATAGTTTTTCGGTTAGACGATTTTTTAGGGGAAAATGGATCGAAATAAAAATCCATAATAATTCCCTTCCTGGTAAAAATGGTCGTCACATGACTCTTAATGGTAAAGAATTGACGGGAAATCTGATTCCATTCAACAAATTAGGAACCTCCAATTCCGTTGAAGTCTGGTTAGGCAAATGATTTGGAGGATGCATGAAAACGGAATTGATTGAGATTAAAAATTACAATGGATTCGGGTATCAATCACTGGTATCGCATGGCGCATGGCGTGTGGCGGTATTACGTTATCTGGACGAATTAAACATTGAAAATATTAATTCAATGGAAAGGCATACTGCCACAGATGAGGTATTTATTTTAACATTTGGGAAAGCGATGCTGATTCTCGGTGGAAATGACGCAAACATATCCGAATTTCAACCTGTCACCATGAATATCGGAGAAATATACAACATCAAGAAGAACACCTGGCATACTGTCATTATGAGTAAAGATGCGCATATTGTTATTGTGGAAAATGATGATACAAATAAAGAAAATAGTGAAACCTGCTTATTAAATGAAATTCTAAGCAGAGAAATTCAAGTGCAAGGCAATCAATTTCTGCATCAAAATACTTAAGAATATTTCAACAATCAAAGTAAGCTGAATACAGGGAAGTAAAAAAAATTAAAGGAGAAATAAAATGACTGATTTTACACCTAAACCTGAGCATAAATTTACATTTGGACTCTGGACCGTCGGTTCCACTGGTAGAGATCCATTTGGTGGACCGGTTCGAAACCCAAAAACGCCAGCCGAGTTGGTTTATTTACTAGGAGAAGTCGGTGCATATGGGGTTAATTTCCATGACAACGATTTTATCCCGATCGATGCAACGCCTGCTGAAGAAGCTGCCATTAAGAAAGATTTTCGTAAAGCTTTGCAGGATACCGGGTTGAAAGTTCCGATGGCAACCACGAACCTGTTTGGCGATCCCATCTTTAAAGATGGTGCATTTACAGCCAATGATCCCAAAGTACGTGCGTATGCACTGCAAAAAACAATGCGTGCCATTGATTTAGGCGTGGAGTTTGGCGCCAAAATCTATGTTTTTTGGGGTGGTCGTGAAGGGACGGAAACCGATTCGAGTAAGAGTGCGGTTGATGCGATCAAACGAAACCGTGAAGCAATGAACTTCTTTTGTGAGTATGCGCTAGATAATCATTATGATCTCAAATTTGCATTAGAAGCAAAACCGAATGAGCCACGTGGTGACATCTATAATCCAACGACCGGACACATGTTAGGTTTTATTGCCACACTCGATCACCCAGAAATGGTAGGGGTAAATCCGGAAGTTGCCCATGAACATATGGCTGGATTGAATTTTATGCATGGCGTGGCACAAGCCTGGGAAGCCGGGAAATTGTTCCATATTGATTTGAATGACCAATACCCCGGCAGATATGATCAGGATTATCGGTTTGGATCACGTGATATCAAGGCTGCTTTTTACCTGGTGAAATTCCTCGAAGATGTAGGTTATGATGGTTCTCGTCATTTTGATGCACATGCCTACCGTACTGAAGATTATGAAGGTGTAAAAGATTTTGCACGTGGCTGCATGCGCACTTACTTAATGCTAAAGGAAAAAGCTGCCCAGTTTAATGCTGATCCGGAAATCCAATCCATCCTGGCTGAAATCAATACTGAAGATACAACGCTGAGTCCTTTCTTCGGAAAATATTCAAAGAATAAAGCAAATTCATTAAAAGAAATCTCATTTAACCGAAGTGAAATCTCCAGTAAAGGTTTGAAATACGAAAAACTTGATCAATTAACGATCAATTTATTGCTCGGTATGAAGTAAATTTTCGGAGGAAAATGAAAGTCTCCCAACAGAATAAAGAAATTCAGAAAAAGGTTCAAACCCTTATTTCTCAAATGACTCTGGAAGAAAAATTAGCCCAAATCCAGGCGTTTTGGATTTTTGATCTGCAAACAAACGGAAAAATGGATTTCTCCAAAGTTAAGTCCAAATTAGCCCATGGGATTGGACAAATCACTCGTACAGCAGGCGCAAATAATATTCTACCTGAGGAAACTGCCCGGACGAATAATGCCATCCAAAAATTTCTTAAAGAGAATACTCGCTTAGGAATCCCGGCAATTGTTCATGAAGAATGTTGTTCCGGTTTGATGGCACCTGGCTCCACAATCTTCCCTCAAATGATCGGGCTGGCGAGCACATTTCAACCGGATTTAGCCGAGGAAATGACATCTGCGATCAAATTACAGATGCGTGCAACCGGAGCACATCAGGGTTTAGCACCAGTTTTGGATATTGCCAGAGATCCGCGTTGGGGACGAGTTGAAGAAACTTTCGGCGAAGATCCTACACTGGTGAGTCAATTCGGAGTCTCCTACATACGCGGCTTGCAGGGTGAAAACCTCGCTCAAGGAGTCTTAGCCACCGGTAAACATTTTGTGGGTCATTCTTATTCACTGGGTGGTCTCAACTGTGGCCCGGTTCTATTAGGATGGCACGAAATATGGGACGTTTACCTTGCTCCCTTCCAGGCTGCTATTCGGGATGCTGGTCTGGCGACGATGATGAATGCCTATCCGGAACTGGATGGTGAAGTTGTTGCTGCATCCAGAAAAATTTTGACGGATTTATTACGTGAAAAGCTCGGTTTTAATGGGCTGGTAGTCTCAGATTATGAAGCAGTGATGATGATTCACAATTATCACCATGCCGCAGAAACGAAGAAGGATGCAGCCATTAAAGCATTAACTGCCGGGATTGATGTGGAATTACCATCGGTCACTTGTTACGGCGATGATCTGATGGAGGCTGTTCGAAATGGCGAAATCGGTATTGAAACCGTCGACTTATCGGTGAGTCGACATTTACAGAAAAAATTTGAACTTGGATTATTTGAAAATCCGTATGTAGATGAAGGAAAGGTTTTAAGTGTTTTCGAAACACCTGAAAACCGATCATTGGCATTAAAAATCGCCAGTAAAAGTATGGTTCTTCTTAAAAATGACGGGGTTTTACCCCTAAATAAATCAATCCGGAAGATTGCCGTGATCGGACCGAATGCAGATTCCACCCGTACTTTAATGGGTGATTATACCTTTGTCGCAACTGCGGAATTGAATGTCCAACTTGCGCCTCAGGATTCTGTATATGAACAACTTACACGGCAGGATTTCGCAACCCCGACTGTAAAAATGGTTTCCATATTGGATGGAATAAAAGAAACCGTATCACCAACTACCGAAGTGCAATTCGCAAGCGGATGTGATCCGGACATGAAGGATGAATCCGGGTTTTCCGATGCGTTAAAAATCGCCCGGGAATCAGATGTCGTGATTTTTGTTCTGGGTGACCTTTCTGGCCTGGCTTATTATTGCACGACGGGAGAATTCCGTGATCGAACTGATCTACGCTTACCAGGCGTACAGGAAAAATTGTTCCGACATGTAATACAAGCGAATAAACCGGTTGTCCTGGTCCTCAACAATGGACGTCCGGCATCCATTCCGGATCTGATCGAAAATTCGAATGCTGTATTGGAAGCCTGGATTCCTGGAGAAGAAGGTGGAAATGCCGTGGCGCAAGTTTTATTCGGGGATATGAACCCGGGAGGGAAATTACCATTGTCAATTCCCAGATCCGTCGGGCAACTTCCTGTTTTTTACAATCACAAACCTTCCGGAAGACATTCAAATATTTACGGAAATTATGTAAATGAAGAGGTGACTCCCCTATTTGCTTTCGGACACGGTTTAAGTTACACGACTTTCCAGTTCTCTGACCTGACGATCAACCCCACCACTGCAGATTCGGGTAAAGTTGTTGATATCGGCCTGAAAGTAAAAAATACCGGAAAACGATCCGGTGAAGAAGTTGTTCAGCTTTATATTCGGGATGAATATGCAAGTTACCCACGACCGGTAAAAGAGTTAAAAGGTTTTGTTCGTTTGTTGCTTTCAGCAGGTGAAACGAAAACGGTGATTTTCCATCTTTCAACCGATCAACTCGCATACTACAATCATGACCTACGGCTCGTTCTTGAACCAGGTAAGTTTCAGGTGATGGTTGGAAGCAGTTCAGATGACATCAAGTTGGAGGGCGAGTTCACGATAGATGGAGACCTTGTTGAAATAAAAGAGCGTGTTTTCGTTTGCCCGGTTGAAATCTATTAAAACATCTTTGAGAATGAGAGCAGGCAGATAAATGAACTATTTTATGGGAATTGATGTTTCTACAACCGGCAGTAAAGCCCTTTTAATTGATCTGTCAGGTAATGTAATCGCAGTACATTCATCTCCCCATACCTTATCCAACCCCAAGCCATTATGGTCAGAACAGGACCCGCTGGAATGGTGGGATGCAACCATCAAAAGTATCCAAATGGTGCTTAAGTCAAGTGGTATTAAGTCAGAAGAGATCACAGCCATTGGTTTAACAGGTCAAATGCATGGTCTGGTTTTATTAGATGAAAAGGGCAATGTGCTCAGACCAGCTATCTTGTGGAATGATCAACGCACTCAAGCACAATGCGATGAAATTCATGCCAGATTCGGCAAAGAAAAATTTATCCAAATAACTGGAAATGTATCTTTAACAGGATTTACGGCTTCAAAAATTCTTTGGGTTGCCGAGAATGAACCGGAAATTTATGCAAAGGTAAAGCATATTCTTCTACCGAAGGACTACATCCGTTACCGTCTGACCGGTGAATTTGGTATGGACAAAGCGGATGGATCCGGGACGGTTTTGTTTGACTTGAAACAACGAAACTGGTCAGAGAAAATCCTTACAGCATTGGAAATTCCTAAGGAATGGATGCCGCGGACTTATGAAGGACCGGAATTTACCGGGGTTGTCAGTAATAATGCTTCGTTTGCAACAGGTTTGGCAGCCAATACACCTGTAGCAGCCGGAGGCGGTGACCAGGCTGCGCAAGCAGTTGGTGTTGGGGCTGTTGCGCCAGGCATTATCGGATTGACGGTTGGGACAAGCGGAGTAATCTTTGCGGCTACACCATCGGCACTGATTGAACCCGAAGGACGTTTACATGCATTTTGCCATGCCGTCCCAGGAATGTGGCACTTTATGGGTGTCATGCTTTCTGCTGCAGGAAGTCTGCAGTGGTATCGCGATACGATGGCAAGAAATTTGTCATTTGATGAATTGCTGGAAGAGGCAAAACCGGTTCCAGCCGGAAGCGAAGGATTACAATTCCTGCCTTATTTAAGCGGAGAAAGAACCCCACATCCAGATCCACTCGCACGTGGTGCATTCATCGGTTTAACTTTACGGCATCAGCGCGGACATATGACACGATCCGTTCTGGAAGGTGTAGCTTTTGGCTTAAAAGATAGTTTTATACTGATTCAAAATGCAGGACTGGAAAATATTGTACAGATACGCGCTTCAGGTGGTGGAACGAAGAACGCATTATGGCGACAAATTCTTGCATCCACGCTCAACAGTGAATTAGTGACCGTAAATACCACCGAGGGAGCCGCATTTGGTGCTGCTCTCCTGGCCGGGGTTGGAGCCGGCGCCTGGCAGGATATCTTTACTGCCTGTAAAGAGACAATTAAAATAACCGGTCATACATCTCCAGACCCGAAGCAGGTGGAAGTGTACCAAAATTCATATCAAATTTACAAAGCATTGTACCCTGCACTGAAAAACAGTTTTGCTCAAATGAACCAGCAGGCTGGAACATGAAAACTAATTACTTGAGGTAACATGTCGAATTTTGTACAATTTCCAAAAAATTTTCAATGGGGAACAGCAACTTCAGCCTACCAGATAGAGGGTGGCGTTAATGAAGATGGCCGCAGCCCTTCGATATGGGATGTTTTTTCGCATACTCCCGGTAAAGTAGCCAATGGGGATACCGGTGATGTCGCTTGTGATCATTATCACCTATGGAAGGAAGATGTGGAATTAATTAAAGGACTTGGGATAAAAAATTACAGGTTTTCTTTGGCATGGTCCCGTATTCTTCCTGAAGGAAAAGGAAAAGTAAATCAAAAGGGACTGGACTTTTACAATCAATTAATCGATGCATTATTAAAAGCAGATATCACACCAATGATCACGCTCTACCATTGGGATTTGCCAGCCTGCCTTTCCGGAGGATGGGTAAACCGATCTGTAGTCAATGCCTTTGCTGAATTTTCTGATGTGGCTTCCAAAGCCTTTGGAGACCGGGTAAAAAGTTGGGTCACAATTAATGAACCTTATTGCCCAAGTCTTGTCAGCTATAAAATGGGCAGACATGCACCCGGAGAAATAAACCATACCAAAGCTTTGATTGCTGCGCATCATCTTTTGCTTGCCCATGGAAGAGCTGTCCCGATTATCAAAGAAAATGTAAAGGATGCCAAAGTAGGCATTTGTGTTAACCTGGGTCCGGTTTATACAAAAGAGCGCAGCTATGAGAATTTAGAAGCTGCACGTCATGCAGAAGGCGAATTGTGGCGCTGGTTCCTTGACCCGATCTACGGTCGCCATTATCCTGCCGATATGCTGGCGGATTTTGTAAAAATGGGAGTTTTGGATTCAACTGAACCTGAATTTATACGCAGTGGTGATTTTGAAGAAATGTCGACGCCAACCGATTTTTTGGCCATTAATTACTACACACGAAATACCGTCATCGCCGGTGGCAATCAAAAATCCGACCCAAGTTCGATGATGTTTATCCCTGCACCGAAAGAAATTAAAACAGAAATGGGTTGGGAAGTATATCCGGAAGGAATGTATGAGACATTGGCGCGTGTGCATTGGGATTATCGACCGGGAGATATTATCATCACAGAAAATGGCGCGAGCTATTCGGATGCACCCGGTATCAGCGGAAAAGTCAACGACTCAAAACGCATTGATTATTTACAGGGACATTTGTTAGCTGTTGCTAAAGCAATACAAGCCGGGATTCCCGTTACCGGGTATTATCTTTGGTCATTGATGGACAATTTTGAGTGGGGATTTGGATATGATCAACGGTTTGGAATCGTTTATGTGGATTTCAAGACCCAAAAACGATATCCAAAAGATAGCGCTTATTGGTATCAGAAAGTAATACAGGCGAATGGGTTGTCGGAGACTTGATCCGACTGGGACGAACAACGCCCCAATTAGAGCATTGGGGCGTTGGGTTCTTTTCTTAAATAATTTGTCAAAACGATTTTGGAATTATTAAGGGGTCGTTTACTCATCAAACCATATCGGATTTGATAATAAAGCGGGTAATAAAGGTAGCCCTGGTAGAAATGCACGCAGAATTTCGATTCTTGCGAACCCGGGTGATTTCAATTCATAACTCAAATCAAAACTTCCCCGTTCAGGTGCCTGTAAAATGGTATCAGCATTCGTATTGGTTACAACACGGATAAGATCACCTGTCAGCAAACCCTGGCCTTTCACCCGTATTTTTTTCTCATCTCTCCAGGAAACAGCACCGCCATACTGGACATCACCGGCTGAAAACTCTAGCTCCGGACCTTTCGGGGCAAATGTCAGATAAGATACACCATTTCGGATAGCTGCCAGAATATCATTTGCACTGGATGACCAGGCCTTTACGGTCGTGGTGGGTCCACCAAGAAAAAAGAATGGGGTATCACGATGATAATCACTTCCGCCACACATGGGAATGCGTTTGCCTGAAACCAGGAGATGGTGCCAAAAGCCAACTGCGCGTAAATTCGATTCGCGCATGGGTCCATTCCAAATTTCGATGCAATCAAATGGTAGTTGTGTCAGGTCGAATTTGAAGCCACATGTTTCATCAAAAGGATGATTAATTGTGATGACTGCACCACGTAGATGTGCGCTGTCAAAGCGTGCAATTGCTTCCTCCACTGTATTGGTGGCAAACGGTTCATCATAAGGCTGGTCCACGCCCAAGAAATTCGCATGACCCTGATAATGTGTCCACTCAATCCCGGGGATAAAGGTTAATCCAGGGAGGTCAGGAAAAGAGGCTTTTGACACCATCTGGTTATGATCCGTAATTGCTACAAACTGCAAGCCGGAGCGGAGCGCTTTATACCCTAACTCGGTTAAGGTGTGCACGCCATCCGAAGCCAGGGTATGTGTATGCAGATCACCCCTTAATAAAACCTGTTCCTTTTTCTGCAAATCAATGCTGTACTGCACTTCACAACCGGGTTTCGCCACTTTATACGCACCAACCAGAATTTTCCACTCGCCGGGAACAATTTTTGTTGGTGAATAGCCTGGGGTAGCACGTATTTCACTGATAAAAAATTCTTTTTTATCAGAACCGGAAGCTCCAACCTGTTTGCCATCCGGGGCAATTAATCCCAAATCAATGATATTGATTTCCGGTTCAGAAATAAACCCGCCATATTCACCGGCTATTTGCGTATGACCATAACGAACATAATCATATTGGAGGGAGAGTGAACCGATGTTGTCCGGAACAGTAAATGGCAAAGTAAAATAGGTGCCTTCCTGACTATGAGAGATATTCAGAGTAAGTTGGAATTTTGTGTCCATGATCAATGTTCCCAAATCGCTGCTAAAAATCGTTGAATTTCACGATCCCAAAAGTACCAATCATGCTTTGCATCTTCTTCATAATATTCGACTGGAATTTTCATTTGCTGCATCGAACCAAAGACCATGCGATTAAGCAGATATAGATCATCCTTCTGCCCACAGGAAAGAAACAAACGAGGAAGATTCGAAGGATTTTGGGATGCCTTTTTAAACCAGGTTGTTGGATCCAGTTCACTGCCAGCCAATTTAAGCAGGTCTCCAAACAGATACGCAAATTCAGGAATACGCGGGTCATCCGGATTTGCCTGAAGAAACGCTAAGGAGAGGAAACCGGAAAAGCTGGCAGCTGCATAAAAACGCTGCGGGAATTCGAAAGCAGCCCTGAATGCACCATATCCACCCATAGAGTTACCGGCAATGGCTGTATTTTCTCTGGTGGGATTCAGATGAAAAACATCCGAGAGAAATTGCGGTAGTTCTTCCGTTAAATAACTGAAGTAATCCTGTCCGTTGGGTTGATTTATGTAAAAACTCCTGCCCACTGAAGGCATGACAACAACCAATCCATAATGGGCTGCATAGGTCTCAATCGAAGAATACCGTTGCCATGCGCTGCCGTCATCGCTTAAACCATGTAATAAATACAGAACTTTCCGGTCACGGACCGGAATTTCTTTCATATACCCGGGATCAGGAATGATGATATTCAAAGGCAAGTTAACTTGAATGGTTTGCGGAACATGGTCAATTTGAATCAATGCCATGGAAGAAACTCCTTAATTGTTCCCTGCAATGGTGGAGGGTTCTAATTTCGACTTATCTCCTGAGTCTTTGAAATCAATAAAGAAAGAGAAAGCAAAACTGATGATCATCATAGCAGTCGGAAAGATCGTTAATAAGAAACGCGCGGCGTCACCGGGTTGCGGACCTGGGTTCAGGCCACTCTCAAAGCCAAAAATCCGGAAGACCAAAAGAAATGCAAAACTGGTAAATAAGCCATTTAATCGATTCATAAATCCCAAAGCGTTGGATATGATTCCTTCACGACGGACATTATGTTTTTTGGTGTCTTCATCCATTATTTTGGCACCGATCAAATCCATCGTCGTTATGACGCCCGCGAATCCAAACCCAACCAATACACTGCCGATGATTGCCGTCACAAGGGAATTGGCGAAATAAAGCGGAATAAACGCAATCGCCAAGGATGCCAGGGCAGCCCGCCAAACCGGTATCAGAGAGAATTTGCGCACAAAGCGTGCCCAGACTGCCACACATCCGATGGCGATTAATAGTACCGAAGCAAAGAGGATGGTGGATTGGGCATCCGGAATTTGCAAACGATATTTAACAAAAAATGGCATGGATGCCAGCACCAATGACATGGCTGCACTGTAAAATGCATTGGCAAACCCTGCGATCCAAAACTTTCGATTTGCAAATAAATTCTTAAGACTATCCCATAAGCGTGGTTTTTCTTCTTCGTCGTCAATTATCACTTCCCGGCTGGTGACAGACATGTAGAGAATAACAGCCCCACCTAAAATACCATAAATGATTGCCGTTAGTTGATAGCCTATTGCGGATGTGATCATGGGCGTCAAAGCGATACTGATAATCATCGCGACCAGTTGAAAAGCCTGCCGAAGCGCATTCGTGGTTGCACGACTTGCGTCAGTGCGGAATAATTCGGGGAAAAGTGCGCCATAATTTGCATTGATCACGGAATCGAGCGTGCCGGTGAGGATATAGAAAAGCATTGCATAGGCCAGCAATGCGTTACCGGCTAACCCGGGAGGGCTAAAAAATCCGATTAATCCCAATACCAGCAAAGGTGTTCCAATTACCAACCATGGTCTTCTTCTGCCATATTTTGTACGTGTTCGATCGGAAAGGAAACCATAAACAGGATTATCAATGGCATCAATAAAGGTATAAATTAATAAAATTAATGAAAATTGCGGTGTGGTCAAACCAAGGCGATCCACATAATAAATGGCAGCGTATGTTTTGAGCATATTGATTGGAATGGATGTACCAAACATCCCGACTGCGTAATTAAAGGATTTTAATTTCGGTTCAGACATAGATTCTCCTCCAAAATGTGTTCTAAAGATTTGGGATTATGGAAAATAATGGTTGATAGTGGGAAAAAATCAATGGAAATATACTGATATTGAGTATAGCATATCTAA
>CAZPIM010000069.1:0-14192 GCA_964586385.1 uncultured Anaerolineaceae bacterium | reverse complement strand
CGTGACTTCTTCCTGGGTATTGTAAAAATCCATATCCTTTATCATGCCAACCAGACCCCTGTTTTTGGAAAAGGTCTGATGCAGGAGCTCAGTCGTCATGGCTACCCTATTGGTCCGGGTACCCTCTACCCGATATTGCATGCTATGGAAAAAGACAAACTGATCCAAAGTCATAAAGAAAATGTCGGTGGAAAAATACGACGGTATTATCGCATTACTACCCAAGGAAAAAAAGCATTATTGGATGCGCAATCTAAAATAAGTGAACTGGTTAAGGAAATTCTGGATTAAACCCGGTTGAAAGGCAACTTCATGACATCATCTTCAACATCCATTCCAGCGCAAATTAAGAAATTACCCCGCAATGTCTGGGCTGTCAGCCTGACCAGTTTCTTTATGGATATTTCCAGTGAAATGGTCATCAATATTCTGCCTTTATTTCTTTCGAATGTTTTGGGTGTAAAGACAAATATTATCGGCTTGATTGAAGGGATTGCAGAAGCCACTGCCAGCATTCTGAAACTCTTTTCCGGTTGGGTATCCGATAAAATCGGTGGCAGAAAATGGCCGGCAGTCCTGGGATACACCATTTCCGCTTTGTCAAAACCTTTCTTTTATTTTGCCAATTCCTGGGGCACAATAGCCGGGGCACGCTGGGCAGACCGGGTTGGCAAGGGGATTCGCACGGCTCCCAGGGATGCATTGGTGGCAGATTCCATTCATCCCAATCAAAGAGGCATTGCCTTTGGTTTCCACCGTGCAGCCGATACAGCCGGTGCCATGTTAGGTCTGGCAATCGCTCTTTTGATAACCTGGCTGGCACAAAAACAATCCGTGACACTTTCTGCATCCACCTTCCGAACCATCGTTCTGATCAGCATCATCCCGGCAATTTTGGCAGTTTTGTCACTTGTTCTCGGCACAAAGGACATCACCAAAGAGAAAAATGGGGCAATGCCAAAATTTGCCTTCAAAAGCCTCGGAAAGCCCTTCATGATGTTTATGATTATTGTGGCTGTTTTTGATCTGGGCAATTCATCAGATGCATTCCTTGTTTTACGTGCCCAGGAGCGTGGGTTGAATATTTTGGGAATTCTGGGCATGTTAATCACATTTAATCTTATCTACACACTCATCTCCACACCTGCAGGTTCACTCTCCGATCGCATCGGCAGGCGAAAACTCATTATCGGTGGTTGGATCGTTTATGCCCTCATTTACTTTGGTTTTGCTTTTGCAAAAACCGGTGTTCATATCTGGATTTTATACAGCGTGTATGGTCTCTATTATGGTATGGCTTACGGCACCAGCAAAGCCATGGTGGCAGATTTTGTCCCGGAGCACTTAAGGGGCACTGCTTACGGTACGTATAATGGCATTTTAGGGTTGCTGGACTTCCCGGCATCTTTAATCGCGGGTATCTTATGGCAGGGTGTGGGATCCTGGTCCGGTTTTGGACCTTCTGCGCCGTTTCTTTTCGGTGCAGTCATGGCATTACTGGCAGCTTGTTTGATGATTCTTTGGAAACCAAAGCCATTGCAAATTCAAACTTAACACTGAAATACAAATATAAAAGCATGAGTCCCCTGATCGTGAAGAGGGGATTCTTGTTTTATTAAGGGATTTTGAGAGGAAATTGACATGATTCCTTGCAAATTTGTAAGGTTGGTACGATCTTGCAACTATACCTGTATCCAACAAATTAAGAGAGCGACATGTCAATCTTACCGCACCGATATCAATTACAACAATTACAAACTGAAACTGAATTACAAAGTTATCTGAGTGTTTGTGCAGAAATATGTGAAGCACAAATGGGTGCTTGTTTGCTGGCAAATCCGGATACGATGAATTTCCAATTTCAGGCTGGGGTTAATATTAATCCGCGACCGGGCAAGTTTCCAGATCAATTGGCGTGGGAAAGTATGAATCTGGATTCTTTATTAGTTGAAGAAGGTCAGGAATTAGTGGAGCTTTCCAATTGGCTCGAACAACCGGTCACCAATGTCTTATGTGTCCCCATCACGGATAAAGAAAAGACCTTAGGCATTGTGGAGCTATTTAACATTAAGAATCGCGTCAAAATCACGCTGGTTGAAAAGATGACCGGTTTAATGGCAAAACATCTGGTTTCGAGCTACCAGTTACAGGAAAGTAATCGCTGGTCCAGTCGATTGCAGCAATTGCTGGAATTCATTGGCAATATCAGCTCATCGTTGGATCCGGATCAGATTTTACGCATGTTGTTGGAACAGGTGTCTTTATTGCTGGATGCAGAAGCCTGTTCATTATTTTTAACCGATGAGCATAACGGTGACGCTGTCTTACATATTTCTTCTCGAACCGATCATCGCGGCGTAGAAAATTATCGTGTTCCACGCGGAAAAGGCATCATCAATCAGGTGCTGGCCAGCGGTGAGACCATTGTGGTCAATGATGTGAATAACGATAAACGCCATTTTGATGGCTTGGATGCCATTTCAAACTTTGAGACACTTTCTTTACTGGCCGTTTCTTTAAGATCGCACCGCATTGAATTGGGTCGCCAACGTGGAAGTACGCGCAGCAGAATTATTGGCGGTCTGGAAGTCATCAATAAGATGAACGGTGAATTTAATCAAATGGATATTACCCTGGCGGAAATATTTGCCGGTCAGGCAGCCACAATTCTTCAAACAGCGACCTTATATCAAGAAATGGATGAACTTTTCATGCAGCTTTTGGAAAGCCTCATGAATGCCGTGGATGCAAAGGATCCATACACAAAAGATCACTCGCGCCTGGTTTCGGAATATGCTGTGGCGATTGGGAATGAACTAAATTTACCGGCAGAATTAATTACCCAACTACGCCTGGGCGGTCTTTTGCATGATGTCGGCAAGATTGGCATCCCGGATAAAATTTTGCGCAAAGCAGATGTATTGACGCGGGATGAGTATCATGAAATTCACAGACACCCCCAGATCGGGTATCACATTCTGGAAAAAATTAATATGATGGGACGTGATGTTTTGAAAGCCATCATTGAACACCATGAACGTTTGGATGGCACAGGTTATCCCCTGGGATTGCGCGGAAATGAAATCTCACTGGTCGGTCGGATTGTGGCTGTGGCGGATGTCTTCCATGCCATGATCTCGGATCGCCCTTACCGAATGGGAAAGCAACCGGATGAAGCCTTTGCCCAATTATTTAAAGACGCTGATCGATTATTTGATCGACGCTGTATTGATGCATTGAAACGCATTTATGATAACGGGTTAATCCAAATAGAAGTAAACCGGTACGTGTACTAAACGTTCATTAGGATAATAATAAATCGCTTACATTAATTTGTAAGCGATTTTAATTTTTTATTCGTGTTGGTATCTGGAAATTAATCGTCCAAAATGAATTGATTTTTTAATTTCAAAAACACCTGGACAACATCCGGATCAAAAAATACTCCGGAGCCTTCCATAATATATTCAACCGCTTTTGCAATTGGCCAGGGTTTCCCATACGGGCGTTCCGACGTAATCGCATTAAAAACATCGATGACGGAAAAAATCCTTGCTGCGAGCGGAATTTCTTTTCCTTTTAATCCCTTCGGATAGCCGGACCCATCCCAGCGTTCATGATGGTAAAGCGGGATATCGATTGCTGAACGCAGAAATTCAATCGGGTATAAGAGGTCATAGGCATATTGCGGATGTTTTCGCATTTCCACCCATTCCTCTTCCGTCAGTTTTCCGGGTTTTTGTAAAATAGAATCTGAGATACCCATTTTCCCGATATCGTGCAACAATGCGCCGCGTTTGATTTGCGTTAATTCTTCCGGTTTGCGAATTCCCATTGCCTGGGCCATGGTCATTGTCCATTGCATCACTTTTTGACTATGTTCACCGGTCGTTTGATCACGAATTTCCAGCGCTTTTGCCCAACCTTCGATTGTGCGGTCATAGGCAAATAGCATTTCCCGGTTTGCTGTTTTCAGTTTCCCGATCAATTGCGCATTTTCGATTGCGATGGCAGTTTGTTGCGCTAAAGCCTGTATGAATTCCTGCCAATCGGCATCTTCTTTTATGGCACTGCGTTTAAAAATTTCCAATGCTCCTAATGTTTGTCCTTTTGCACGCAACGGAACTGCATAGTAAGCCTCAAAACGTTCCATCTTTATTTGTTGGAAGAAACTTTTCCAGCGGTTGGATTGCATGATATTGGGGATGAAAACAGGTTCATTATTAATCATAACGGTTTCAGCCGGACCGGGGAAAATGGTGACCAAGGATTCACGCATTTGTGGTTGAAAGAATCCGACACCATGACCGTAGTCAATAACCGAACTTCCTTCACTGGAAAGGAGAATATCAGCCGCATCCACGTTCGTCTGATTGACAATCTGGTTGAGCAAAAAGGCCATAATATTTTGTGAATCAAAATTACCGGTAATCATGCGGTCAATTTCCCGCAATGTATTGAGTCTCTGTAATTGGCCTTCTTTTTGTTCGCTCAGCAATTCCCGTTGAATAGCATAGGCAGCGATTTCAGCCATTGCAGTAAAAATTCGCACATCGTCTTCGTTCCAGGGTTTAAATGCCCCGGCTTCAACCATGCCAATCACCTGGTCATCCACAATCATCGGGGCGATCATTAATGAGGTTGCTCCGCCAGCCAGTTTGACTAATGTTGGTCCGGGATTGTTTTGTATATCATTGTTTAAATAGACTTTTTTGTTATTGATAACCCAGCCGGCAGCCCCGATACCCACCTGAATATGAATACCGGATTGAATGTGGAATATACCCGAACTTGGGGCATATATGAGTTCCTGAGAGTCGTTATCCAGTATTGCCAGGGAAGCTCCCTGTGCGCCAATTGCATTAAGCAGGTATTGCTGGACGATTTCATAAATAACTTCACGCTTGTGGGTCATTCGGAGGGCTTGAGCAAGATCAAGCACACTGGTTAATTCACGTTCACGTTGCCGTAACTCAATCAGTTGTTCATTTAATTGCTTCGTTCTGGTAGCAACCTTAGCTTCCAGTTCCTGGTTGAGAGATCGCAATGCTTCTTGGGCACGTTTTCGTTCAATCGCCAGCGCGATTTGGGTGGAAACGAACTCCAACAATTCCAGATGGTTTCGATTGTATGAAATTTCATTCTCATTATAAGTTTGAACTGCCAACATACCGATGGTTATATTTTTATCCGTTTGCAACGGGACACCTAACCATTGTTGTGACAATTCACCGGTCGGTAAGATGCCATCCTGTTCTAATATCCGGATCCAATCTTCTTTCAGCAAGAGAACAGATTCACCTTTATGGATTACATGCTCTGTCATGCCATTCCCATCCCGGCGTGGTTCCGGATGGGGACTGAATTCATCGATAAAGTAAGGGAATTCCACCATTTTTGTTTCGGAATCGTATAAGGCAATATAGAAATTTTTCGCAGGGATTAATTGGTTTACTACACCATGCACGAATGTGTATAAAGCATCCAGATCACGTGATGAACTGGCTGCTTCTGATATCAGATATAAAGCATTTTGCAGTTTTTCAAACCGTTTTTGTTCGGTAATGTCCAGAATAACGCCAACAAGCCCGGCGGGCACCTGATCGTTTTCTGTGTAAGTGGCTTTGTAAACCATGACATCCCGCAGATCACCATTTCCTGTATTTAACTGCGTTTCATAGCGTTGAGTATTCACTTGCGAAAGCAATTCCTGGTCCGACAGATCCAAAACCTCTGCCTGATCCGGTGACCAAATATCATCTGTAGTTTTTCCGATCAGATGACCGTTTGTAATGCCCAATAAAGCAGCATAAGCTTTATTACTGCCTTCGTAATAGCCTTGCTTGTTTTTGAAATAAACAGGCAACGGAATGGTATCAATCACTAATTGCAAGAATTTTTGCGAATTGGAAAGCTGCTCAGTTCTTTCCTGTACCCGAAATTCCAGGTTTTCGTTGATTTCTTTAATCGCTGCTTCAGCTTCTTTGCGATCGGTAATATCCTGAATATAAAAGTTGTATTCGACCAGGGTATTGTCGTTGATTTGGTGAATATAAGTAAAATCATAAACCCAGCGGACTTTGCCGTCTTTTGTAACAATACGGTATTCTTCGCCGACAAAAGCGCTTGAATCGACGAAATTCAACTCGCCATATTTGAAAACAGAATCGCGATCATCCGGGTGAATGATATTTTTGTAAGTCAGGTCCCCTGTCATAAACTCTTTTTGAGTGTATCCGAATTGATCGATGTTAGGAGAAACATAAATCATGGTGGTTTGATCATTATTTTCGATCATCAATTTAAAGACCACCACCGGACCCAAAGTGAAAAGTTCGCGTTCCTGACTTAATAACTCCTCAGTCTGTTTACGTTGAATTGCCATGGCAATTTGTGTTGACACAAAACTTAATATTTCCACATCCCGTTTGGTGTATCGAACATTTTCAGAATATGTTTGCACGACGAGAGCGCCGATGATGTCACCTTCGACTGTTGCCAGTGGAACACCCACCCATTCGATAGGCGTACTCCCGACCACACTGATTTCCCCGGCTTCGGTTAATTCATCGAGAATTTCCCGATTGATTAACAGTGGTTCGCCGCGATGGATTAAATACTCGGTTAATCCACGCCTGACCTTGCGATCACGGGATCGAAGTTTTTGCTTTTCAATTACGTCCAGATAGTCGCATTCGTCAACATAATATGGAAAACTGATGAACTCGGAAACGTCATCATATGTTGCGATAAAAAGATTGGGGGTAGGGATCAATGATGAAATAATTTCATGGACGATCTTGAATAAAGCCGGTAAATCGGTTGCTTTTCCCGCTGCCTGAGAAATCTGGAAAACTGCTTTTTGAAGCGCTTCCCCTTCCAATTCCCTTTTTACATCATATAAAGTGATCAGATAATAGGATGCACCATTCCATAAAATGCTTTTTTCTTTAATTCTGACAATGGTTTTGTTGTAATCGTCATGTAAGGAAAGTAAAACCGAAGGCAACTCTTCCGGCATAACGGTTACGATTTCGATACTTTTACGATTTACAATGGCATAAACGTATTCCGAACCATCCCGGCTGATTTCCTGGATGTGAACGCCTTTGATTTCATCTTCGCTTGCCTGCAGCCATCTTTTCGTGTTGTAATTGACATAACAAATATCCCGGTTTGAATCGAGAATTAGAATCCCCTCATCAAAAGCGGAATACAGCGTATCAAATAAATCAGTCGGTATGTTATATAGTGTATCCATCATTATTGAACTGGCGCCTGAATATTACCCCAAAAGTGATCATAATATTCACAATAATTATCGTAATCAGATTCTAGCTTATTAATAGGATATTGATACCAACCTATCAATTTTATCAAGTAGTAAACCGGACAAAAGCTTATAACATGCATCCTGGATGTAGATGCAAGTTATAAGCCTAACGCCACTGCATTTGATAAAACCTGGGTGTCTTCAACCTCTTTTATTTCCAGTTCATTTTCATTTGTTACGAACAATTCTTCTGATGGAAAGCGATGCTTTCCCCACATTGATCTTGCCAATTGATTGGGTTCAACATCCACTTTCTGATTCTGAAAATATTGACAAATACGGGTCACATCCCGATTGAAAATTTTCCAGCTATTTTGATTTTCAAGTGGGTTGATCGCCTGTGGAAAATCAATTATCGTAATTTCATCATCCCAAAAGAGAATATTGTAAGCGGAAAGATCCGCATGAATTCTATTGTTGGCTAGCATTAATTCAATATTGAAAATGATTCGATCGAATAATCGTCGTGCCAGATCAACCGGCAAATTGATCTCATTTAATGTTGGCGCAGCAATATCGTCACCACCCAGGTACGTCATCAGGATGGCATTATTACCACTTGCATAAGGTTCCGGCACATCCGCCCCGGCTGATTTTAAAATCTTCATTGTATTGATTTCATGCTCAATCCAGGAGATATGAGTCAATTGCTTCCCAAAATCTGTTTTTTTCTTGATGGCATGTCCCATGCGGGAATCATGAATAAAATGCCCATTTTCGTCCAGGTAGGCACGATTTTCCCGATAGATGTAATCGTTTTTTAAATTGCGGAATTGTCTGGGGCGATATACTTTGGCTGCCAGATAGGTTGCATCAATTGAATCACCGGGCAGGCATTGATAGACGGAAGCCTCTTTTCCACCTTTAATGATGCGCGTGACATCCTTAATCCAGTGTTGTTCATAAAAATTGCCTAAAGATTCAATCAACCAACCCTGCTCATATCGGGAAGCAGAATATTGGAAGGAAAAATTTTGCATTGAATAATCACCTTCGCCAAGATCGATACCAATCTCATCAGGTGAGATATTTGATTTGTTTTGCTTTCTCTTCGTATTTTTTGACTGGTTTTCGATTCGGTGAAAACCTTTTACCGATCTGAAATCCAAGTCATCTTCATCTTCATTTTCGAAATGGTTTTGAACCATGATTTTTTCCTTGATAAATAAACGCTGTAATCGCTTTATATCCTGACCCTGGCCGGATAAAAAAACCGCAGGGGTTTGTGTGCCTGCGGTTCACGATTTCAAATGAAGTGATCTAAAATAGATCAACTTACCCAAGGCGCACAAAAAACAAGTTTCTGATGAGAGATAATCTGCTGGTATACATAAATTTATGCGCCTCCTTTCAAGGATTTTGGGTAATAACCAAGTGTAATCTTAACAAAAAGGAAGCGCTGAGTCACCTGGTCAAGTGGTTAGTTTCTAATTTCAGTGTAGAATAAAATTGCGATCTGTAGAATCGGAGTAGAAAAATGACAAATGAAATCATTAATTCAAACGCTTTTATCGCTTTCCTGATTAAAGCCAAACAAAACACCTATGCCGGGGAAGGCGCATTAACCCGATCCAGTCGTCCCGGATCAAAAGACCTTACTTTTCAAGAGGGACCATTTTTGTATTTGGACACCTATCTGGGCGATATCGATTTTATCGGTGAGGAGGCTGTTTGGTTTGAGGGGAAACCAATCTGGGGAATGAATTATGTTGGCAGAATGCTGGTGGACAAAATCCCGGCTGGGTTTTCCGGATTTCTAAAAAGCACATTAATGAATGTTCCCCAGGAAATGCCTTATCGTGGGCCGGAAGAAAGAACCGAGGGTGATTTTTCATATTCCTGTTGTGTTGAGGGCAGCCTGGAATGGTATAAGGGGACAGAGTCCATCGTTTATAAAGGCCAGAAAATTTATCAATTAAATTTTCATGGAGGATTTGTAAGAACAATTTAACGAGAAAATCAGATATTCAATGATTTTTTAACGGATTCCGAATAAATATCATGTGAAGTTCGTTTAATCTGTAGAAAGGCATTCATCATGTTCCGAGATGAGACGACTGGAGAACAATTAAACGAACCTGAAATCATCAGGAAAGCACAGCAAGGTGACAAAGATGCATTCTGTCAACTCGTTTTAGCTTATCGGGTTTCAGTCATCAATATTGTCTATCGGATGTGTGCAGATGTGCAAGTAGCTGAAGATGCAGCACAGATTGCTTTTCTGCGGGTATGGCAGCATCTTCCGGAGTACCGCCATCAGACCTCGTTTCGCGCCTGGCTTTTTCGGATTGCGATCAATGCAGCGCTGGATATTTTGCGACGGGAAAAACCGGTTCTGACTTTAGATTTGGTTGAGGTTTCAACCGGAAATTCGGTTGATGATGACGTCGTACTAAAGCAACGCCAGGAAATGATCGAATTGGCAGTTATGAATCTTCCAGAAGCCAGCAGAATGGTTTTGGTATTACGGGAATTTCAAGAACTGAGCTACCAGGAAATTGCGGATGTTTTGGAAATACCAATTGGAACTGTGATGTCCCGATTAAATTATGCAAGAAAGAACCTGTTACATGCTTTGCAGCCTTTACAGGAGGAAATATGAAAGAACATTATGAACAATGGATGGATGCTTATTTGGATGGCGAACTATTGGATATCCAAATCATCACCTATGAGAATCATCTTAATGAATGTGAACCCTGCCGGAAGGATTACGAACGACAATTAATGCTTAAGCAAGCATTATTAGAAGTGCAGCCAATTCAAGGAAACAAGGATGCTGATCAATTTTTGGCTGAAATACGACTACAAATACCTGCATCCCGACCAAAGAAAATTGGAATTCAAAGAATTATTTGGTATCTTGTCCCTTCTGGTTTGATCCTTTTTTTCGGTGCGA
The DNA here is from genome assembly GCA_964586385.1 of uncultured Anaerolineaceae bacterium. Taxonomy (GTDB): domain Bacteria; phylum Chloroflexota; class Anaerolineae; order Anaerolineales; family Anaerolineaceae; genus UBA6170. Next base: position 3,960 of record CAZPIM010000069.1, on the reverse strand, counting down.
TGCAGACTTATGCATGGTTGACCGGGTTGATCTCATTAATCCCCGGAGCAAATCGATTGATTGTCGACTCACTTCCGTTTTTGTCTGAACCCGTACCAGTTAATCCCTGGTTATCAACGGTTGTGAAGACCGGTATGTTATGGAACGGTCTGGATTGGTTATTTGACTGGAATATTATTACACAGTTAATCTTAGTTCTCAGTGCCAGTGTTCTTTACTTTGTGTGGATGGCGCTATGGATGATGAACCACCAAACAAATACAAATTCTGTTGAAATTTAACATTCGAAACAAGGAGGTTTCAAATGAATTACACAAAAATATTAAAAAGGGCATGGCATATCTTATGGCATTACCCGGCTCTATGGGTCTTTGGTTTTCTGCTGGCATTTTTCGGCGGATCGTGTAACGGAAGCAACCCTTCCAATGGATTGCAATACCAATTTAATAAAAATGACTTTCCGGGCTGGAATGGCTTTCAACCAGACAATGGCGGGTCATGGAATTTATGGCTTGAGAAAATCAACCGGTATTTTGACGCACATTTTGGTGCAATCAACGAACAAACAATTTGGATGTGGGCTATCATAGCGGGTTTGATCATTTTCATTCTGGTCATACTTGCTACCATACTGAATTATGTGGCAAAGACAGCACATATTCGCATGGTCAATCATTTAGAGGAAAATGGTGAAAAGGTCTCCTGGCGAAAAGGATTTAAATGGGGATGGTCTGTGAGCGCATTTCTTCTCTGGTTGATGGATTTGCTGGTTATCCTACCCATTGTTTTCGTTTTCATCGTGCTGTTTGGATGTGCTGCCTTGCCCGTATTACTGGGTATTACTGCCGGTGAAGCAACAACCGCTGCCGGCGTTGTGGCTACCATTGGGATAGTATTGGTGGTTATGTTGCTGGCTTTCACCGTTGGGTTGGTTGTCAATTTATGGATGAAAATTGCACAACGGGTTTGTGTAATTGAAGGTAAAGGTGTAATCGAATCATTGAAAACCGCATGGCACGATGTTCGAAAAAATTTACAGAATACCTTCCTGATGTGGTTAATTCTGGTCGCTGTTCAGATCGGGTTTGGAATCGTCATGATCCCGATCGGTTTGATTTTGGTCGGCTTATCCGTTGGCGTTATCGGGGGGCTTGGACTGCTGGTTTATTCTATTTCATCCAACGTCTCAATCGGGTTGATCATTCTCGGTGTTGTGCTTTTTATCCTTTTCCTCGCAATTCCGATTGCATTTGTACGCGGGCTAGGCGAGTCGTACTTTGAAAGTGTCTGGACTCTCTTCTATCGGGAAATTAAAACACCAATGCGTGTTATCATCGAAGCACCAGTCACAGAATAAGATTGGTTGTACATTCGGATTGTATTTGGAACTGACTGAAATGTAGTCGAAATATAATCAAAAACGCTCGCGAAATTTGCGAGCGTTTTTGTATTTATTCTCTAAAGTTTGTCGTTATAAATATTTGGCAGGTTAAAGATAAAGACTTGAAATTTATCATAACCGCTGATGGTTCCGTTATTTTTTAACCACAACAATTCAGCCTCTTTCACCGGAAAAGCAATCTCTTCTTTCGGCATAAGAACAGCTTCTCCAGTAAAAATATCCTGGAATCGTTGATTTCCCCAATCAATCACAAATTGACCCTTATTTGTTACAAGGAAAAATTGGCGCGGAACAGGTGTGCCTTCAAACATGAATAAATTATACTATATGCTGATAAAACTATTTCTTAATTAAATCAGCAAATTTCGTACCCTTTAATTTATTGACCAGTTCTTCCTGTGCATTACACCAAATGGGCTGAATGGGACATTCTTCACCAAAAGGACAACCATCTTTGCTATGTGTGCATTCGTTCAACAGAATAGGACCATCGATTGCTTCGACCACATCCAATAAAGATATTTCTTCCATTGGGCGGGCTAACGACACACCACCACGAGCTCCTCGCGATGTATGGATCAATCCAGCTATGGAAAGTTGTGAAATAATTTTTGCTAAAAATGAAGGGGGAATTTGCTGGATGTTTGCAATCTGGCTTGTGGAAGCACGAAGATTGGGATCATTCCGGGCTAAATATAACATCGCTCGCAGCGCATAGTCTGCCTGTCTTGTGATTTGCATGGTCTATTCCTTTAATATTCAATCTGGGTAAAAATAGTCTATTTATCTTTAAAAGTTTATTCTACATCAAATTTTCATTCAAGTGATATTGATCATGGTAGGTCGATGACATTTGATTTATGAAAACTATCTTTTTTGTGTTTTTTTTCACAAAAAAGATTCCTTTTCTTCTTATTATATAAGTTTTCCTTATAGTTAGTACTAAAACGACCCAATATGTGAAATTTCAATCAATAACCATGTAATTATTTTAAACAATACGAATGCATTGCTCGACATGATTTTGGAGGCTGTGTATAATTTTGGTATGAATGAATTTAATTTTTCCGTACCAATCGATGTTCGTTATGGGGATCTTGATCCCCAATGGCATGTTAATAATGCACGTTTTTTGACCTATTTAGAAAATGCCAGAATGGGTTACATCATGAGTTTGGATCTGTTTGATGGCGAAGATTTCTTTGATTTTAATTTAATCGTTGCTGACATACATATCGCATACAAAGCACCCATTAAACTGACCCAAAAAGTGAAGGTTTGGATTCGGGCAGAAAAATTAGGATCCAAGAGTCTGACGTTTGTTTATGAAATCAAAGATGATTTAACAAATCAGGTTTTAGCCACAGCCGAGACCATCATGGTTACCTATGATTATCATCAGCAGAAAAGCATTCCAATTCCGGATAAGTGGCGTCAGGCAATTTCATTACGAGAAGGTGTTGATTACACAAAAAAAATTAACCTGAAATAAATTTCCGAAGGAACTGTCATGAACCTACCTTTAATTGATCGTCAATATTTTCTCCAATTCCTCACCCAACTCCTTAATATCCCCAGCCCAACAGGGTTTACCGAAAAAGCAATTGATTTTGTCGAAAGTGAATTATTGCAATACCCGGGAATTACTGGTTCGCGCATTAAAAAAGGCGGATTAGTGCTGAAGTGGAAGGGAGAACAGGAGGATCATCCCGTTGCATTGACGGCGCATGTGGATACATTAGGTGCGATGGTAAAAGAGGTAAAGGGAAATGGCAGATTAAAACTTTCCAAATTGGGTGGTTTTGCCTGGAATACCGTTGAGGGTGAGGGTTGTCAGGTGTTTACGCGGGATGGCAATGTGATTCGCGGATCCATTCTCATAACCAAAGCATCTACGCATGTGCATGGCGCAGCAACAGGTGAAAGCAAACGCGAGGATGATAACATCGAGGTACGTTTGGATATCATTTCTCATAGTGCTGATGAGACTGCCAGGGCAGGCATTCAGGTTGGCGATTATGTTTCCATTGATCCCAGAGTTGAAATAACGAATGGATTTGTGCGCAGCCGGCATTTGGATGATAAAGCCTGTGTGGCAAACATCGTATCTGCTGTCAAGACGATGTCGGACGCCGGTTTAAAACCGAAACAAAGCGTCTTTTTCCTGATCAGCAATTATGAGGAAGTCGGGCATGGCGCATCCACAGGGCTTCCGGCCGAGGTTGAGGAATTGGTGGCAGTGGATATGGCAGCGGTGGGTGAGGGGCAAACGTCCGATGAGCAATTTGCATCGATTTGTGTAAAAGACTCGGGCGGACCCTATCATCACGGATTAAGCAACCGCTTACGTGATTTGGCGGAGAAATACGAGATCCCTTACAAAGTGGATATTTACCCCTATTATGGTTCAGATGGAGAAGCGTACTTACGTGCCGGGGGGGATGTGCGCGTGGCGTTGATCGGACCGGGCGTGGATGCATCCCACAATTATGAGCGTACGCATCTGGATGGATTATTGGCAACCACCAATTGGATCATGGCATATTTGTTGGGGTAAA
>CAZPIM010000068.1:0-14193 GCA_964586385.1 uncultured Anaerolineaceae bacterium | reverse complement strand
AAACTCACTGGACGGATCAAGCCCAACAACCCGCATACTTCCTGCAGACGGTTTACGTAACCCCTCCAGACATTCCAGGGTGGAGGTCTTACCCGCTCCGTTAGGACCTAATAATCCAAATATCTCGCCTTGAAAAACTTCAAAGCTAATTTGATCCACCGCCACAAAATCTGCATAGGTCTTGCGGAAGTTTTTTACTTCTACAACAACTTCTTTCATTTCCTGCTCCCTTGAGACACTGCTTGGAAAAAAATCGGAAAAAGATGATTACCAATAAGATTGACTTAATATGATTATACTGAAGTACCGATTACCAACGTACTATCAATAAGTCTAGGATGGACCCACCCATTTTGGGTGCTTTTTAGCATCGCTTCCGGTAAAATAATCAAATGATCAAAATCGATTCTCTGTTTTCCGGACTTCGAAAGGTTAAACAATTCGAATCACTCTCAAATGAAGATTTGAACCAAATTCTGAATTCCGGTCAAATAAAAAAATTCATTCCTGGACAGGTAATTTTCGTACAGGATGAACCCAGTGCGGGTATGTTTGTTTTAATAGAAGGCAAAGTAAATTTATGTAAATTGGGACCACTTGGGCAGCAAAATATCCTTGCCACAATCCATCCGATCATCATGTTTAATGAAGTGGCAGTTTTAGATTGCGGAAAGAATCCAGTGACTGCGATCGCAATGCAGGAAACAACACTTTGGCATATTGATTGCGATACATTTCAAATTTTACTCAAGCGTTTTCCGGAAATCGGTTTAGGGCTTTTACGCATCATGGCTATTCGAAACCGACGCTTGATTCAACATTATGAAGATTTATCCTACCGTAACGTCGAATCACGCGTTGCCAAGCTCTTGTTGGATTTAAGTGAAAATGGAAGCCAGACGATCAAAAGGAAAGACCATTCCATTGAAGAAATGGCTTCTTTAATTGCCTCCGTTGCACCAGTAATCAGCCGTACGCTGAATGGATTGAAACAAATGGGTTTTATTACCACAACCCGAAACACAATCGTTTTGGATCGACCGGATGAGATTGCCCGACTCGCAGGAATGGATTTGAATTTAATCGACTAGCTTGTTTTAAGGTTTGACAATCCTTGGGATTCTGCCTTTTTTTCAGCATGCAATATTGTCTTTTCAAATATTTCACGGGTTAATTGATAGCAGCTTTCGCCACAGCAAGGCAGTTCACCTACCGAATACACTTTCCCTTCCAAAATATCTGCATAGGCAATCGGGTGTCGGAATTTGGTGCCATCTTCCGCCATGATGGTAGGCACACCACGGACGTGAAACTGTTCCTTTCCAATTTTTCCTTCCTCCATGACAGCAAATTCCACTTCCTGGCTTTCAAATAAGCGTAAGAAATGATTCATATCCAGGTTACACTCTTTGGCAATTTCAACAATCACGTCTCTTCTTCCAATATTGCGGCCATCAGCAAAGAAAGCTTTTCGGATTTGAAAGTCGATTTCATGCCCCAATACATCGCTTTGTTGACGTGCAATCCAGGCAGCTTCAAAAGCAGGCAATGTGGAAGATGGCCAACCACGATCCGGAAAAGGTTCAAATTCAGCGGCTGGTTCTTGCAAGGCAGCTAACCAGATTTCGGAGATGATATCCTGTCGAATCGGAGCACCACCACCATATACTTCCAATGGGAATGCGCGTTCTCTTAATTTTACCTTCCCAGTAAATTCCGGTAGAATCTTGCGCAGACGTACAGCCGCTATGTAACACCAAGGGCAAAAGTATTCAGCCCACTGCCACAGTTCCGGAATTGTATTTTTTTCCATTACCCCGTTTCTCCCTTTTTGCGAATTTTTAAGAAAGCCCCTAAATAATTTTGTGAAATTTTACGCGATTTGGTCAGGTACCAAATGGGATTTTACCGATCAAATCTTCTTTTGTGAACAGACCCGGCTCAGCAATAAGCGCACGGGCAGTATCTGCCATTTTCCATACATCCCACAACAACACTCCCCGCAATTTATGATCCTTTAAATAATATAGCACACCTTTTCGGTAGGGTTCGTGCCAATCCGATACGACATCCATCCGCGAATCCACTTCGCCCACACCTTCAAATCCTATCTCAAACAGATCGGAATAAAAAAGTGGTAAATGCTGATACTTCTCATCGGCACCAGCCATGTTTTTCCCGGCGATCTGACCCATCCACAAGGCATTTTCCTCATGTTCGACATTCATCCATTTGTGCAATGTGTTGTTATAAAAAGAAGCAACATCCCCGGCAGCAAAAATATCCGGGTTTGAAGTACGCATATGGTCATCCACAACGATGCCGTGGTCTAATTTCAGGTCTGCCATGACTGCCAGATCTACATTAGGGGTAATCCCTAAACCTGCCACAACATAATCAACCTTAAGCATTGTCCCGCAATCGGTTGTCAAATTCACTTTATTACCAGCTTTTTCCAGGCCAATTACCAATTCACCATCCAGGACAGTAACACCTTTACCGCGATAGAAATCATTCAGATAAAGCGATAAATCCAGCGGAAATAAACGTGCCCCAATACCTTTTTCCGGAAACACCATCGTTGGAGGATTCCCCACCATACTTATCGCAGCAGCCAATTCAGAACCGATATAACCGCCACCGATAACTGCAATTTGCGCACCGGTTTCAACGGCCGAACGCAAGGAACGATAATCATTCAGATCACGAAAATAATTTACAGGCACATCGCCGAAGGGTAATCGGCGCGGTGTTCCACCAGTGGCAATTAAAAGTTTTTCATAAGAATAAATTTGCCCGCTATGATCCTGAACGCTTTTGGTTTTAATATCCAGGGCAGAGATTGAACAGTTTAAGTGCAGATCCGCACCGGTGGCTTCGGTTTTTCGCCAGATGCGCTCCATCGGTTTCCCTTTCCATAATCCCTTGGAGAGCGATGGCCGGCTGTAAGGTGGGTCAGATTCTGCGCTGAACATGCCGATGGAACCCTGTGGGTCCATTTCATGGATAGCTTTTGCGGCTGCGTCAGCGGTCATCCCTCCGCCAACGATCAAATACCGATATTGTTTCATTATTTATTCCTTTCAAAAAGCACCATCCTTTCGACAAGGAAATGTTCATATTAAAGGAAAAAGGTTGACCTTTGGATGGTGAATGATGTTATTAGGACTTAAATTATCTTATTACCATATTACGACAAATTTCGGAAATATAAAAAAATTTGTGGAATACAAGGATTAACAAGGCAATGTGATCAGTTTTACCAGAGCAAGTATCGAATATCTATGACTTTCAAATTTCACAACAACGAATTAATCATTTTTTTTTATAAATTTTTATTGTGTTGAACCATATCCACTAATCTGGATGGATCGACAATTTTGTATTCCGTGCGTGTAATATCAATAATCCCCTCATCTGCAAAACGATGTAGAAATCGACATACCATTTCACGCGTGGAACCAATTCTGGCTGCCATTTCATCCAGTGTCAGACTGCGTTGAATCACTCCCTGTTTCACTTCCGGTCCGCTTTCCATTAACAATTTTGCCAGGCGCCCAGCGACAGGCTGAAACGCCATTTCTTCCAGTATTTCGCTCGCACGTGCCATCTTGCCGATCATTAATCGCGAAAGTTCCCAGGAGAATTGTCCATTTTCCATTAAGATGGGGTGCATTTGTTCGGTCGACCACAGGTAAATCTTGGTAGATCTGGTTGCCTCCAGCGTAACTGGCATGGGCATGTGTTCATAGAAAAACGCTAATCCCCAAAATATATCTCCCGGCAAAAATGTGGTTACGACCAGGCTGCGACCTTCTAATGAGTGTTTGAGTGCATGGATAGATCCGGTTGCAACAAGGAATATATAAGGCCAAACTTCACCGCTATTTGCAATCCATTGACCACCCTCATATTTTCGAATGATAGCCTCACTAGCCAGCTGTTGCAGTTTTTTCTGTGGTAGCACATTGAAAACAGAGTTCTGATAAAACAAATCGAGATATTCAGGCATATTAACAAACCTCGTTTCCAATACTATAGCAGAGTTTGGAATTATAAAACGTCATTTATGCTTTCTTTGTTGAGAAAAATTGCATGAAATTAATGCCGGATGAGATTTGTGTATTTTTTTTCACAATTTGCTTTTAGGCAATTTTATTTGCTCCGGATCATGTTACAAAACCAGATAACAAACAAAAACTTTCGTGATAACGACAGGAGTTTTTCGATGAAATATTTCTTTCCCATATTCTGCGTATTTCTCTTCATTTTTTTAAGTGCTTGTCAACCACCCGTTCCGTATTGCACAGAAAGCTCCCTGACCTATTTAGAGCCAGGAGAGACTTTTCCGGCACTTGAAGAAATCAAAGCCAATGATGCGGGTCCTGAACAAATTTCCGTCGATGTCAATGGCAAAGAAATGACCTTCGATCAGGTTGTGCATGGACCCTTGTGTAACAATCACTTAAACGGAAAAGTTTACATCGCCTGTGATATCCAAATTGCAAAATGGCAGGAAAAACCGACCTTCCTGGATGGCTGTGATTTTGAAATCAGTCCCGGCTCGGTTGTTTATGTGGCTGCCCATAATAATGCCCCTTACTTACAAGGTTGTGATTTTTGCCATGTCACCGGTAAAGGACTCACTCCCTGATCAATTGCTTTAAAGCAATTTTTACAAACCCTGTTTGTGATATTTTGAACTTAATCAATATAGAAAAAGGGAAGGAAAGGATTCAGATGAAAAGGAATAATCGCTTGGGAGGTATTTTGGCGCTTATTGGCGCAGTGATCGGATTGATTGGTCATTATGTTTTGTTTTTCCAGTATTATGTCAAAGGGATGACCGCGGAATCGGCTGAACCAGGTTGTGAAATTTTACTTAAATTCCTGCATCCCGGATTGGCTGATCTGGGTATTCTGGGAGCGGTGCTTTTTCTGGTTAGCGCTTATGGTTTTTTTACAAAAAAGAATTGGTCCTTTTTGGTTTCAGTCATCGGAATTGTTTGTGCGCTCCTGGCGAGCTGGTTTATTAATGTGCCTTTTATGGCAGCCAGTTTGCCCCCCGTTTATTTTTCACTGTTTTTCCCCTATCTCCTGATCTATTTTCTCCTGCTACGAAGTGTTGAAAAGATTTCCTGGAGCCGAACACTTTTAGGCCTTGGTTTTGGATTAGCATATATCTTTTGTTTTATGAACGGTGTCTCCAGCACAAGTCGTATTATCACGATAGGTGCACCAATATTTGTGGTAGTGGATGCCTTACATTGGGTAGCCATGCTTGGTTGGGCAACCATCACAGTCGGCGTGCTACTTTCACCCAAAGAATGGATGCGGGTTGTTGGTCTGGTTTCCGGAATTCTTGAACTGGCGGTTGGTATTCCGCTAGCTGTTGTGACTGCCCAGCAATTAGGACGATTTTCACTTTTTGCCCTTGCACCAATTTCATGCTTGATACTGATTGTATTATTGATCTGGCCGGGTTTGTGGCAAAAATGGAGCGGTGCAGAGTAGATCACTCTGGAAAATAAAAAAAGCTCTAAATTCTCATAATCGTCGTATTCCAACTCATCGGAACCTGGAAATTCGTTTTTATTCTTCCACTTAACTTATGTTAAAGACATTTGCATTTTGGCGTGCTACTATGTGTAAAAAAGCACAATGACTTTGTGTTTCAGAGGAGATTGCATGCAAGCAATAAAACAACGGTTTAAATTCCTTTTTCTTTCCACAAAAGGATTGATTCTGGTTGGTATCGCCATGTGCGCATTGATTTCTGCATTTTTTGGAATGCTTTCAGGACCCATGGCAGACTTTGGCATTAAAGACACAATCGTGAAATTCTTTGGCATAAAGCTTATTGAGGCTGAACGGGAAGGGCGTTTGATCATCCTGTACCATTCCATCGCTATGATCGTGGTTGCAATCGAGACCTATATGATCACGGGTCTATTAGCGATGAAAGAAAACCAGCGGGTTTGGATCAACAGCACGATCACATTTGGTTATTGGGCGGTCCTGATAGGCGGCCTGCCTTTCGCCTACTGGGGGCATAGCTGGCCGTTTCATGGTCTTTATATTGCCGGACTGGCATTAATCTTTTTCGCCGGATGTTATCTGCTGTATGCCTTATACCCGTGGCGTAAAGAATATAAGGTAAAGGACAACCAATATGCACATACACGCGCCGGCTATTCGATGGAAAGAATTGCATTTTTCACCATGGCTTTAGCCACGCTTGCATCCTCACTTTTCGGTGCAATCCCTGGTTCTTATTATGGAAATGGATTTGAAACCTTTCTGGCAGAAAATGTGGTACGCGAACCACACAAAGCCAGCCTGGATCTTTCCATCATCGGTCATCTGCACATTATGCTGGCATTAATTGCGATAGCCTGTTGTTTGATCATCAGTCGATGGATGGATTTTAAAGGCATCTGGCACAAATTTGCCATGCCTTTAATGATCATAGGGAGTTTTGTGCTTTCAATGGGTACCTGGTTGGTGGTTCCCTTCGAAAGCGCTGCACATGCAATTATTTACGGTGGTTCCACTTTGGCCATGTTGGGTGCGCTCTTTCTGGTCATTTTTTCCTGGCGAAAACTGATCCGTGAAGGACTGGCGCGCAAGGGAATTCAAAAAGGAAATTTCTTTCAGGCAGTGGCTGCCCTCTTAAGCGATCCGATACGTTTTGGGCCAACCTGGCAGATGGTTTTTATGAATTTCACCGTCAGTGGTGTCGGCATCTTTGTAGCCGTCAAACTGGATGAAATCTTTCGAAAATGGCAATTTATGGATGAGCGTTTGATCCTGACCGGGCATTGGCACATCCTGGCTACACTGACAGCCACTATTTTATTGATGTATTATGCCGACCTTGCTGGTTTAAAAGGTAAAGCACGCCAATGGTTTGGCTGGAGTTTGATCATTTTTTCCGACCTGGCTTTTGGTGCAGTCACTGTATATGAATTGAAGCGCTTGTTTGTTGAAGAAGCCTACCAGCAGCCGGTCATTAATATAACAACTTTATTAGGAGATATTGGATTGGTGGCAGTTTTGGTAGCTTTAGCAGCGCTGATGATCTGGCGTCTCACGGATTTATTTAAGAAAAAAGGCAGGTGGAGCAAGGAAACACATGAGTCGATTGGAACACAAATCGAGGTGAACAAATGAAAAACGCACTCGTCTTACTCCTGATGCTCTCTTTACTCACTGCCTGTGCCCCTGTAGATGTGACAGCTCCTGCAACGGTTTTTGACACAGGTATTGACCCGGATTCGTGGGTCAGCATTCCCTCCGGTCCTTTTTATAAAGGACAATTCAACCAGGAAACCAATCTGGATTACGAATATGAAATCATGGTGACTACGGTAACCAACAGCCAGTATGCAAAATATTTAAATAAAGCGCTGACCGATGGCACAATCAAATTAATCGAAAACCAGATTGTGGGCTATTATCCGGGGGATCCGTTTAATAATGGACGCCACGAAGAAGAAATACCCGCCGGGAACTATGTCTACATCCCTTTGGATAACCCGGTTCTGCGTTTGAGTTTTGATGGAAACACATTCGGCGTGCTTGAGTCCTGGGAAAATCATCCCATGACGATGGTTTCCTGGTTTGGTGCAAAAGCCTATTGTGAATATTATGACGGCAGATTACCAACAGAACTGGAATGGGAAAAAGCTGCCCGGGGTACGGATATTCGTCCTTTCCCCTGGGGATTTGAGATTTCTCGCAACAATGCGAATTTTATCAACAGTCGCGATCCTTTTGAAGACAACAGCAATTTTGGATCCAGAACATCTCCGGTCGGTTTTTATAATGGAAAAATTTACAATGGATACCAGACTCTTGATTCTGTAAGCCCGTACGGACTGTATGATATGGCGGGAAACGTCTGGCAGTGGACTGCAGATATCTATGACCAACAGCATTACCGGTACATGCGTGGGGGCAGCAAAGATCTCTATCAAAACAATTTACGCATCTGGGTACGGAACAACGCTACTCCGGTTTTCACCAGTCCGGCGGTAGGTTTCCGTTGTGTTCGATGATGGAATAAAAGGAATTGATTTTGAAAACACTCCTGGCAAAATTTAAACTTTACTGGCAATTGATCAAAAGCTTGCAAACCGGGCTGCTCCTGGCAACCGGATTGGCCGGCTATATGTCTGTCCGTTGCCCGATCTTTAATTTGCCGGAACTTTCCGCTGTAGCAGTCACCTTGTTTCTGGCAATTAGTGGCAGTACCGTCCTGAACATGTGGCATGATCGCGACATTGACGCAAAAATGAAACGTACCTGTCTGCGACCGCTTTCGTCTGGCAAGATCTCACCGAAAGAAGCTTTTTGGGTCGGGGTGCTATTAGGCAGCAGCGGTGTGATTTTCGCCTTCATAATGAATCTGTTTTATGGGGCAATTGTCCTTGCCGGTCTCTTTTTTGATGTTTTTGTCTACACCATCTGGTTGAAACGCAGAACCTGCTGGGCAATTCTTTGGGGCGGTATTTCCGGTGGAATGCCGGTACTGGCTGGACGTGTGCTGGCTACCGGTCAAATGGATTGGGTCGGGATTGCTTTGGCTGCCAGCATTCTTTTTTGGATCCCAACACACATCATGACCTTCAGTATCCGTTATGCTCAGGATTATGAGGCTGCAAATATTCCAACCTTTGTTTCCAAATATAACGTTGCGTTCACACGCAAGGTGATTGCTGCTTCCAGTATCTTGGCTGCGGTAATGATGGGTTTGGCAGCCATTGGAATTGGTATGCAAATTGGATATTTACGCTTACTGGTTGTCCTTTCAACCGGTCTGGTGCTCCTATCTGTGCGTAGTCTGGTTAACCCTTCTGAAAAATTAAATTTTGGCCTGTTTAAATATGCCTCATTGTATATGCTAAGTTCGATGATTTTGATGATGGTGAAATGAAGAAGATTGATGCCCGTCTCGTCTTCGTCAACCGTTTTCTTCTATTTTTAATGGTGCTGCTGGCCGCTTATGAGGTAGTCATTGCCGGTAACAGTCAACAGGTGATTGCCACCTGGGCGTATACAGTTGGTTTTGGCAGCCTGGTTATTTCGGGATTGATTTTAATCGTCATTGGATATGAAACATTTCAAAGGCCACTGGTTGTGACAATCGCAACCATTATTCCGCTTGCGATCTCCTTAGGCCTGATTGCCGACTTCTTCCCAGCTTTTACGAACTATTATCTATTATTCGCCGTCGCCGGACTTTTAATTGTCGCTACCACCCGTATTATCGACAACGCTCAAAAATCCGCATTATTTTTAGCCCCTATCCATGGTATTTCCGGACTCATCATTTTTCTTACTCCCATGTTTCTCAGCTTTCATGAGATCACCCCACCCGGCTTTCTCTGGGTCTCGACCGGTGGAGCATTGATTGGATTGGGTGGTATTTTGCTTTCCTTTTTACGGACAGGAAAAGTGGTGCTTTCACAACAAACGGTTTTTCGTCTTTTACCGGTAATCCTGTTTCTAACCACATTTTGTTTTGTGCTTGGTTTTAATTCAATTCAATGATTTTGCATTAGGAGGATATCATGTCAGATCGAAAAGTTTGGGCAAAAATATTAAGAATTCTTGGCATTATTTTTATGGGTATTACAGCCATCTTCACATTGATGGCAGGGATTGGTACCACTTGCGTGGCATTTGCTGCCGAAAAGTTTAGTGCCAGCATGGCATTAATAGCGCCATACAAATGGATCTACATTCTCTTTGTTATCTTTACGACTGCCATTGGCGTAATGATGATTCGGGCCACGATCATGATTATCAAATCCAAGGATGGGGCGTATCGATACGCCTTATTAACCCTCATTTTGGGTATTGTCATAGGACTTATCCACATTTTTGCATCCCGTGCAATTCGCGGAAAATCAATGCCAACCGATGGTGTGGTTTATATGAATGTGTTGACACTCATTCTGTTTCTAATTTTCCGCATACCTGCTCTCTGGAAAGAAATCGATTTCTCGAAACCCGGCGGGAAAGGTTCGAAAACGATCGGAGCAGCTTTCACGCTAATCTTATCCGGTGTTGCGGTCCTCAGTGCTCCGCTTTGGGGAGCTGCCACCCATACTTTTATTCCGGGGGGCACGAACTGGGCAAATGCCTGGCCATTGCAAATGAACCTCATCGGAACGATTCTTTGTCTTGCTGGTTCAGGTTTCCTTTTCCTACCGCTGCTGGAAAAGATTCTTAATAAATTTTCAATCCGGGAAAATTTCTCAAGACACATTTAATAGATTGCTGATTTAATAAGAAATCTTTTGCTTTATACACCAAAAAATTTCGAAATCCAACCCGAAATACCTTTCCCATTCGCAGATGGTGTGACTAATTTCCCGTTTTGGCCATTAATCAATGCCTGAATCTGGCGTTGTCCTATTTGAAGAATGCCACTCCAAACAGGAATGAGTATCAATTTATATTGTTCAACCGTCATGCGTGTCGAATTAACCGACTCTCCGCGGACAGGCAGCATGGAATAGTCCCGAATCAATTGCTTTTCATGTTTTAATGCAATTTCGCGTGCATCCAATGCGGCATCCCCGGCTTGAATTTCATAGGTCTCAGCTACCCAATTCGCAAGGTAACCAGCTTCAAATGGAACCAATTGTTTGAGGTCATAGGTCGCCAGAAGATCTTCCATCCACTCTTGCCATTTGTTTGTCGCAGTAACACAAATATCATCTAGAAATAACGACTTTATGTCTTTTTTCAATACCCATTTCTTATTTTCTTTAACTTCAACTTGCCAGGAAATTTCACCTCCGACATCAAACGTCCAAACTGGTAAAAATATTCCCTGCAATGAGCGCAAAGTTGGATGTTCTTCTGAATCGATATCTTCCATCCACGTGTTTAGAATGCCTGAAGCTTCTTTTTGTGACACATAAAAAGGTATCAGGCTATTGGGCGAAATAATCTGCCGCTCCTCCACCTGTTCAATTGCATAATTTGATTCGCAAAATGGACACTGCCAGCTAAGTTGCCTGGGTGGAACAATAAATTCCGCACTGCAACCCTGACAGACTAAAACCTGCGTATTGACTGCATTCGAATGACCTTTTGCAGTTGCCAGTGCGATGATAAAATTCTCGTCTTTTACACCTGATTTTTTTTTCGAACTTGCAGACTGCGCTTCACATTGCTCACAAGTTAATGATTGACCATCCGGTGTATATGTCATTCGGCCACCACATTTAGGGCACACAAATCGTTCGCCGGGATTATTTTTAACAGTGACTGATTTTTGTGCTACCAATCGGTCAGGATCAACCATATCTTCCTGCTTCAAATCACCGTTAAGAATCGCCAGCTCCCGTCGCGCTCGCACATCTAAAGGATCAGTTTCCAGTATAGAATGTATAAATTTTAATTTCTCTTCATTATCTTCTGCGATTTTATACAAATAATAAAATGCGTCATTGCGATCATTTATAGGCGGATCTTGACTCAAGAACCATTCCAGAAAAAAACGAGCTTCTTTTTCATCGCCACATTTTGCTGCTGCAATACCTCGCACCAATAAATCCCTGGAAGCATATTTATTCTCATTCATCACCACAATGCTCCTGCCCTTCCCTTGAATTGGGTAAAGTAAACCAAAACGTCGCCCCTTTTCCCTCTCCCGAATCAACACCAATTTCGCCGCCATGTGCATCGATCACCCGTTTTGAAATGGAAAGCCCAAGACCGGTGCTTTTTTCACCACCGGTAGGGCGAGCGGATAAACGCGCAAAGTCCTGAAAAAGACGTTCCCGATCTTTGGAACTGATTCCCGGTCCTTCGTCCTGGACTTCAACACGCCAGCAGATCGAACCATGTTTTGCGCGTACCAAAACCAGGCTTCCAGGTGGGGAATATTTCACCGCATTAGATATGAGGTTATCCAACACCTGGCGAATACGGATCGGATCAGCCAGGACGATGCCCGGTTCCACGGTTTCAAGGACGACTCTGGTATTTTTTTTCGCTGCCAAAAGGTCGTTTCGGCGGACCGCGTCTTCCAATAGCTCAGCCATTTGTTTATAGATCAGTTCCAATTCCAATTTTCCGGCTTCAATTCTTGTTACGTCCAAAAGATCATTTAATAAACCAAGCATATGCTGTGTTTGATCGCGAATATCACCCAAAAATTCCTGTTTTTCTTCTGCTTGAAGGACAATTTCAGTCGTTAAAAGTAAGTCAGTCACATTTTGAATGCTCGCAATCGGACTACGCAAGTCATGCGCAGCTATGCCCATAAATGTGTTTTGCATTTCCATCAAGTGGCGAACCTGTTGATATTGCTGTTCAATTTTTTCTTTTTGTGCTGCCAGTTCACTGACCAAACGCCCCTTTTCCACGATAACCGAAAGCTGACCGGCAATTTGTAAATAAATTTCAATATGCTCACGGGCATACGTATTTTTCTTTCGGCTGGAAAAGAATATAAAGCCAACAGGAACACCATTCGCAATCAATGGACAGGTCAGCGATGAACGAATCCCCTCACTAACGATTAATTGTGTTGACTCGGAAGACGCTTTTAATTGCAGGTGAGCTTCCAAATCATTAATAATCCTGGGTTTACCGCTATTTAGAATTTTTTCCAGGCTACTGCCAGCCATGTGCCCCATATAGTATCGCCCTAGCAAAACAGGTTGATATTCCGTCCTTGCCCAATGGCTTTTTAAGACTTTGCCGCCATCCTCTAATAAAGCAAACCCGACCCGGTCATAAGGAATAAAATCCCGAAAATCATTGTAAACCTGATCCAGGATCTCTTCCAGCAATAACCCTGAATTAATCTGATTGGTTAACCGGTTGAGTTTTTGCAATTCCTGGTATCGGGATTCAAGTGAGCGCGCCAGATCCTGCAATGCAAGCCCCAGCCGTCCAACTTCATCATTGCTTGATGAGGGAATTTCAATTTCAAAATTGCCTTTAGACAGTTCTTCGGTAGCCGCTATATAATGATGAATACGTTCATCGGGGAAATTTTCTGGAACCATTGATAATGCCTTTCCAGTATTTGTTACTACCATTGTACCAAAACACGAATTTCTTTTTAAAGTTTTTTTGTGTATGATATGGTAATGAAGTAATTGTAGAGGAAAAAATGGCTTTTGATCAGGGTCTGGCATTTCGAATTGAAGAATTTTTGACGGATACTCCCGGGCTGATTACAAAGAAAATGTTTGGCGGGGTCGGCTACCTGGTAAACGGAAACATGGCATGTGGAGTCAGCCAAAATGCGTTGATTGTTCGTTTGTCAGTGGACGACTATTCTGAAGCCTTACTGAAACCTTTTACCCGAAAATTTGACATGACCGGACGAGAAATGCGCGGTTGGATTCTGGTGGATCCCCCTGGTTTAGAGGAAGATATCGATTTACAGACTTGGGTCCAAATAGGTATTCGATACGCGGCCAGCTTACCCCCGAAATAAAATCTCCTAATTCACCACAAGATAATTTATCGCAAGCAGGAAGTGCTAATGAAGAAAAATTCACCAATTTTGATTATTCTAATATCTACTTGCGCCATAGTTATATTGGCTTTTTCTGGTTGGAGCAGCGCTTTCGCCAATGGTGAAATCCAACCCGAGGTAACTGCAACACCGGGCATGCAACCCATTGATGACAAAATCGGTGTGATCATTGATCTTCCGGCTGGAGCCACACAAAAGGATATTGGTAAAGAAGTCTACCGGTTAACCTGCAGTGCCTGTCATGCCTATGACGGTTCCGGGCTTACAGATGCCTGGCGGGCAACATGGAACCCTGCCGATCAAAACTGCTGGCAATCCAAATGCCACGGCTACAATCATCCGGATGATGGATTTTACCTGCCGGATAGCCCGGCTATCGTTGGTAGTTTCTTTCCTTACCTTTTTCCAACAGCCGCGGACTTATTTGCCTATATTAATAAAACAATGCCCTGGCATGATCCGGGCGTACTTCCTCCGAATCAGGCATGGGCAGTGACTGCCCATGTGCTGGTATTAAATGGGTTTGACCCGGGAGAAGATCTTAATCCGGAATCAGCAGCAAATATCCGTTTGCTGCCTGAAGGAGAAATTTTACCTACCTTCACTGCTGTGGTAACACAACAAAGTGAACAGGTATTCATTCCGCTGGCAGAGGCTACTGCGCCATCTTCAAAGAC
>CAZPIM010000067.1:2351-14195 GCA_964586385.1 uncultured Anaerolineaceae bacterium | reverse complement strand
TTCAGTCAAGAGTCTGCTTGACCATCTGCCATTCTTCGTTTCCACCGCACCATACCTGAAAACGATGTAATCCATTAACGGTTGGTTTTTCAAATCAATTCTTTATCAATACTTACCATGGTTTCTATTAAACCCGATTTCTGTTTTCCATTAGAAAGGAGGACAACATGAAAAAAACAGTCGTAGCTGCAGCCTTAGGCGAATGTGTTCACGTCGCCGGGGTGATGAACTTTCTGCGCCTGGCAGAAAGCGCCGGTTGGGAAACTGTCTTTCTTGGGCCGGCAGTCACCATTTCGGATGTATTGGCTGCAGCACGTAAACATAAAGCCGATCTGGTCGGTGTTTCCTATCGCCTTACCCCGGAAACTGCCGAGCGCCTGCTGGGAGATTTTGCCGAAGCTGCCGACGATCTGCACAGTGCTGGTACGCGTTTTGCTTTTGCCGGTACCCCACCGGTGGCCGAAAAAGCCAAAAAGCTCGGATTCTTTGAACATATTTTTGACGGCAGTGAAAAAACCGAGGAAGTACTGGCTTACTTAAAAGGACAGACCTCCCCCGTTCTACAAGAATCAGATTACCCACAGACGATGGTTTCACGTCTGCAATGGAAGGCTCCCTTCCCGCTCTTGCGTCACCATTTTGGGTTACCAACCATGCGTTCCACCCTGCAAGGAATTGAACAAATCGCGGCTGCACGTGCTCTGGATGTGATCTCTCTCGGCATCGATCAGGATGCACAGGAGAACTTCTTCCATCCCGAGCGTCAGGATCCGCGTCAAAAAGGCGCTGGCGGCGTCCCTGTTCGTACGGCGGAAGACTATGCGCAGCTATATGCAGCCAGTCGAACCGGAAACTACCCGCTCCTGCGCACCTATTCCGGTACAGATGATTTCATTCAACTGGCTGAGATGTACAAGGAAACGATCAATATCGCCTGGTGCGCCATCCCGCTCTTTTGGTTCAACCTGATGGACGGACGCGGCCCCTGGGATTTGCAAGGATCCATCCACGAACATCAGAAAGTGATGGGCTGGTACGGGCAAAACAATATTCCGGTGGAATTGAATGAGCCGCATCATTGGGGCATGCGCGATTCTTCGGATGTAACCTTTATCGTTTCGGCTTTTCTGGCAGCCTATAATGCCAGAGCCTTTGGTGTGCGGGATTATATCGCCCAGTTGATGTTCAACAGTCCCCCCGGACTTTCGGATGCTATGGATCTGGCAAAAATGCTGGCAGTGCTGGAATTGATCCAGCCGCTGGCTAATGAAAACTTCCATATTTATCGCCAGACCCGCACCGGTTTGCTCAGCTACCCCCTCTCCGATGCGGCATCAAGATCGCATCTTTCCACCAGCATTTATTTGCAGATGGCTCTCAAGCCGGATATCATCCACATTGTGGGTCATACCGAAGCACACCATGCTGCGACCGGTACGGATGTCATCACTGCCAGCGGCATGGCACAGCGCGCCATCGAAAGCGCGATCAAAGGTGCGCCGGATATGACAGCAGACCCGAAAATTCAAGCCCGCATGCAGCACCTTGTAGAAGAAGCAAAAATCACCCTGGCAGCAATTCAGTCACTGGCAACCGAACCGGAAATAGATGCTTTCACGGATCCAGCGGCACTCACACTGGCGGTGAAGAAAGGCATTATGGATGCACCGCAACTTCGCAACAATCGCTTTGCACTGGGAATGGTAAGAACTCAAATCATCAATGGGGCATGTGAAAGTGTGGATGTAAATGGAAAACCACTTTCAGAATCACGGCGCCTTTCTCAACTCAACAAAAAGGAAAATTAATATGACCACAAAAACAATTTACACTGTTATTGGTGCAGGTCATGGCGGAAAAGCCATGGCTGCCCACTTGGGCTTGATGGGCTTCCCAACCACGCTCTACAATCGCACATTTGAACGCGTTGAAGCTATTCAGGAGCGCGGCGGCATTGACCTGGAAAGTTCTTATACCCATCTAAATGCCTTTTGTCCTCTGGAATGTGTCACTTCCGATTTGAGTGTGGCTTTGGAAAAAGCCGAAATGATCATGATCGTTATCCCTTCTTCTGCCCATGCAGAGGTGGCGAAAAATTGTGCTCCTTTCCTTAAAGACGGGCAAATCGTTGTCCTTCATCCAGGCAGAACCTGCGGAGCGATTGAATTTGCGAAAGTTTTGCGTGATGAAGGCTGTACGGCAGATGTGACAATCTCGGAAGCGGAAACCTTCATTTACGCCTCGCGCTCCGATGGTCCGGCTCAGGCGCATATTTTTCGCATCAAGGAGGCGGTTCCTCTGGCTGCCTTGCCGGCTAATCGAACCAAGCAGGTGCTGAAAATCATCCATGAAGCCTATCCCCAATACATCAACGGCGGTAATGTCCTCCAAACCGGAATGAACAATATTGGCGCGATCTTTCACCCCGCTTTAACCCTTTTAAACACAGGCTGGATTGAAGCCACACATGGCGATTACCAGTTTTATATCGATGGGGTCACGCCTTCGGTTGCCACCGTCCTGGAAGCACTCGATCGCGAACGGGTAACGGTTGGTTCTTCGTTAGGATTACGTGCACGAACCGCATTGGAATGGTTGCAGATGGCTTATAATGCTACAGGGAGCAATTTGTATGAAGCCATTCAGAATCAACCTGGCTACTACGGGATCAAAGCACCACCGAACCTGCGTCACCGCTATTTATTTGAAGACATCCCCATGTCACTGGTTCCCATAGCATCCTTTGGTGAATATTATGGGGTCTCCACCCGTGCTATCGACTCGATCATCCGGCTGGGTTGTATCATCCACCAGACCGATTACTGGCGACGTGGTCGTACCATTGAAAAACTGGGCATTCAGGGGTTGAGTATTTCGGAATTGTTAAGGTATGTCAATGAAGGAGTTTTACCATGAGATTTTTACGCCGGTTTAGCGCAATTTTTGTCATCCTGCTCTCGATCATCGGGATAATTTTTTCTCTTTTCAGTCTTTACGTTGTCTGGAAGATGCGTGAACCGGTTCAGAATGGCGTTATCAGTGTTCTCAACCTGACCGATGGATTGCTTTCCACGGCGGAAGATGGTTTGACAGTCGTTGATAACACCCTGCGATCCGCCAGCTCCAGCCTCGCTAAACTTGAAGCAACCACCGGTACAATTGCCCAATCCATCGAAGACACAGGCAAGCTAGCCAGTAATTTCGCAGGTCTTTTTAAGAATGATCTGACTGATACCTTACTCAATACCCGGCTTTCGGTCATTGCAGCAAAAAGTTCCGCCAAAGTGATCGATACATTGCTTTATGGTCTTTCCAATATTCCGTTTCTGGGAATTGTATATGAACCACCGGTGCCTTTGAATACTGCTCTCAACGACATCGCCGGCAGTATGGATGGTTTGCCGGATTCATTGGATGAAATTTCCACCAATTTGGATTCAAGTCAGAACAGTCTGACCACATTAAAAGATCAGGTGGATGGTATGACAGTCAGTCTGAACGAAATTCAAACCAGCCTGACCGATGCCCGTAGTGTGGTTTCCGATTCCCAAAAGAAAGTGGATGAATTACAGACCTGGGCAGCACGTCTGCGGAAAAATTTACCTGTCATCTTTTGGGGTGGAACTATATTTCTTACGCTCCTTTTACTTTCCCTGGCAATGGCGCAACTTGGTTCCCTTGCCCAGGCATTTGATGTTTTGCGTGGGAAGACTTTCCATTAATGGCAGTCTGATTCTCCTTCATCCAAAACAACATTTTCTACGTTTATGAATTGCCACTGGAACCTCTCCGGTTCCAGTGTGAGTTTTAAAACACCAAATTCACCAAAAATCATCTTTTCACTGAAGGCAAAAGCATCATCCAGATAATAATGCCCGGCTCCACCGGTTCCCAGGATAAATTCGATGAGTCCGTTTTGTTTATCCGGTAGTCCGGCTGCATCAATTTTTCCGGTGCGCTCATAGTGATGATCATGCCCATTGATCACAATTTCCGCACCTGCTTTATATAGTTCATCCCAAAAAGGTTGAACCCAATGCGCATGTTTCGCCGGACCGGAATTCCATCGTGGTACATGCCAGAATGCAATGGTACAGCGACTCTGGTTTTCTGCCAGATCCTGTTTAAGCCAGGCTACCTGTTCGGAGGAAGGTCCACAAGGTATAAAACCGCAATTCGAGTTAAGACCTACCACATGCCATTCGCCTAATTCGAAGGAATAGTATCCTTTGTCAGCCACCCCTGCCCGGTCACCAAAATAGGTGTAGTAATTGTTGATCGGGTCGCTATAATAATCATGATTTCCGGCGACAGTATGAATTCTGTTCATGTATTGACCCCAGGAGGGTTCAAAACAATTCTGATATTGCCATAACGTTCCATCCTCATTGCTGGCATCCCCGGCAATAATAATTTCCGCATCCCAATCAGCTATCAATGCAGCAGTCTGGTCGTCACCTTGTTGACCGCAGATTGCAATATCCGCTACTGCCGCCAGTGTGATCGGTGTTGGGGTTGCAGTAATCGTAGGAGAAGTAGTTGATGTAGGTGTATGTGTTGAGGTAAGAGTAGGTGTAACTGTCCTGGTTGGTGACATCGTTAAAGTTGAAGTCGGCCCAGGTGTCCCGGTAGGAACCAAATCAGATGTTGGATTACAAGCGGTTGTGGAAAAACTGATGATTATTAGAAAGAAAAAAGACCATTTCATCTTTTAAGTATACCTGAGCATCAGCTTCCAGCCATATTTCAACGGATCCGCGCAAGGATAAATTTTAATTTCCTCTCAATTTATTTGATTTTTCTCCTCGTTCGTACTACTATAATAGGAGAGGGAAATTCATTCAGTCGATTTCCAGTTTGAAATCCAATCCCTTAATATCCGACCAAAATTCGAATTAATTAACAGGAGGAAATGATGACGGACGAAAAGAAAAATATTTTTGATAAGATTGGTGATGCATTAACGAATCGCGATGAAAAAGAAGCTGCAGCTGCTGCTGCAGAGGCAGCTGCCAAGAAAGAAGCGGAAGCCAAACGAAAAGCCGCTTCAGAAAAATTACAAAAAGATGCCAAAGTTCGTGCTGAAGAACGCGCACGCCTGGCTGCAGAAAAGAAAGTAAAAGCAGATGCGGAAGCAAAGGCGAAATTAGAAGCTGCGCAAGCAAAACAAAAAGAAACACAGGAAAGAATTCAGAAAGAATTTGCAGAAAAACAGGCAGCCCGTGCGGCTGAATTAAAAGCTAAACAGGAAGCCGAAGCTGCCGAAAAAGCAAAATATATCAAACATGTATGGACGAACGAAGATACCTATGCCAGTCTGGCGTTCAAGCATTATGGTTCCATTCAGGAACCCTATTGGCGCTTAATTTATAACCATAACAAAGCCATTATTGGTGACCACCCGAATCACATTCGCACTGGCCTTGAAATTGAAATTCCACCACTGCCGGATGAGTTAAAAAAGAAATAGGAATAAGAAAAATAAAATGACAAATCAATCAGTAGATCTGACGAAGGTTTTTTCAGAAGTCACCAAGACGCTTAAAGCCAATAAACTTCCTTTAAATGAGGCAGACACCTACAACAAAGACCATGGAACCAATATGGTCAAAACGTTCTCTACCATTACAAAAGCGCTAAACGAGAAAAAAGGTGCAGAACAGGGAGAAGCCTTAGAATACGCAGCTCAGATCCTTAGCAAGAAGGCAGCCAGTGGTTCAAGCCAACTGTATGCCAAAGGATTGCAACAGGCAGCCCAACAAGTCCGCGGAAAAAATATTGACGCCAATACCGGCGTGCAATTGTTGCAAACACTTTTAAGCGCTGGCCAGGCACCCAGCCAAAACACTTCCCAATCTGGAGCAGGTGATTTGCTCGGATCCTTATTGGGGGGTGGCCAAAATTCATCGCAATCCGGTGGAATGGGAGATTTGTTGGGATCATTGCTCGGAGGAAGTCAATCCGGTACTCAAGCAGATGATTCGTCAAATGCTGGTGATTTGCTTGGAAGCCTGCTTGGTGGCGGACAATCTTCACAGCCCGCATCCGGTAGCGGTGATCTTTTAAGCTCGCTGTTGGGTGGTTTGACTGGATCACAGCAAGGTCAACAATCCGGTGGATTGAGTGACGGCCTGGACATCGGCGATTTGTTGACCGCAGGGATGGCATTTATGCAGTCCAAACAAAGCGGTGCTGATACGATGAGTTCCCTGGTTTCCGCTTTTGTGGCTGCCAGTGGCATGGGAAAGACACAACATCGCCAACAATCGACTCAACTTGTCGCCAATAGTTTTCTGCAGGCATTGAAAAAATTCGCTAAATGAAATAGGTCAAAAGGCAAAGAGGCTGACCTGAAAAGGGTTAGCCTCTTTTTTTTTCGGTAATAAAGAAAACAGTTCCAAAGAAAAAATAAGGTTACAATTGATTTCAGCTAAGAAATGGAAAACCGGTCAATCGGTTAATTTTTTCCGATTCTTTCCCCATCCAACGCAGATTACATCACAAAGGAAATTTAATTATGGTCACGATCCAGCAATCGCTCCTTAACCAAAAAACACCTGTCATTCATATCAGCAATCAAATCATCGACCTCTCCGTTTCACTGGAATTTGGTCCACGAATTTTATTTTTCGGTTTTTCCGGAGGTCCAAACCATTTTTTCATCCGGGAAAATGATTTACGTAGTTTTGCATCATCCGAACAGGAATTCCATTTCTTTGGTGGTCACCGTCTTTGGGCTGCTCCGGAAGACCCGGTCCTGACGTATATCCCGGATAACAAACCATTTACCTGGGAGCAAAAAGAAACAACATTGGTGCTGGATCAAATCCTTGATTCCCCTTTGAGAAAACTGGCAAAACAAATCTCCATTCAAGTCCACCCGAATTTAGCAAAAGTCGAACTCACGCATCGTCTGACAAATCTTGGGGATCAACCGATTAAAATTGCACCCTGGGCAATCACACAAATGGCACCCGGTGGAATTGCGGTCCTTCCGCTTCCTCCGCGCGGATCACATATCGGGAATTTATTGCCGACCAGCAGTCTGGTCCTGTGGCCGTATACGGATCTCTCCGATCCACGTTGGCGTTTTGGATATGAATATCTGCGTGTTCAACAAGATTTAACCATTCCTAAACCGCTTAAATTTGGATTGGCAGCAGATATAGACTGGTTAGCTTACTTTAATCATCGACAAATGTTCCATAAGCAAACCCGAATTCAGAAAAATGCGCTCTACCCGGACCGTGGAACTCCGTTACAAATCTTCCTGGACGGTGACTTTCTGGAATTGGAAACAATGGGACCTCTTGAAATCATGCAACCCGGTCAAACGGTGGAACATCAGGAGACCTGGCAGCTTTTTGCAAACTGCCCTCCCCCCCGTAATGAACAGCAACTCAAAGAGGTTTTAATCATTAATAACCTCTAAGTAACAATTAAATAGGCAACCTGACAAATCAATCTTAATCCAAATTGGTTAAGTTGTGCGTAATCATTTAACGATGCTTCTTGCCGTTAATTTGATATTGCCTTGATGAGAATTTTCAAGCAAAAATGGCATTGCAGGGAAGGGTTTATCCGGATCGGCTTGCTCCACAACATCTCCCGATACAATCTGTACGCCGTGATCCAAAAATGGCTATAATCGATTAATCCTATAAACTTTGGAATAAAAACGCAAGTGAAACGACTTCGACCTATCTTTAAAATCACTGCCATTTATGTGATCTTTGCCAGCATCTGGATTCTCTTTTCGGATCAGATTTTAGCCTGGCTAATTCCGGATCCGGAACTCTATATTCGCGCCCAGACAGTAAAAGGCTGGTTTTTTGTACTGGTAACAGCCATTATTTTATTTCGTACGATCCTGCAGGAATTTAGACGCCATTGGGAATATGAACGCGAACTGGAAATTATTGCTGCGTTTTCAAAAAACCTGCGTGGAATTCTGGACCCGCAACAACTTACACAAAAAATTCTGCCCTCCATCCGCAATCTTTTCAATGCCGATACAGTTTTTTTTGGTCAACCGGAATCGATGGTCAAAGCGTTCAAATTCTCCTTTCTCAAACCGGATGATGAATGGATTACGCAATACATTCCTGCATCAACTTCGTTTCTTAAGCATATTTTTGAACAATCTCAAACTGTCAGTTCGCTTGTTGATCACGCCGATTTTGACAAGCCGGATTTCCTTTCCAATCAGGATCACGAATTTGCTATTACACCGCTTATAGCCCGTGAAACAGTGATCGGAGTGGTTGGTTTTACAAAGGTTGGAAAAATCAAGGCTTCAGATGTTCATATACTGCAAGCAGTAGCCGAAATTTCCAGTCAGGCGTTTTATGCCGCGGACCTTTTGCTCGACAATGCAACCCAAATCCAAAGACTTTCCACATTTCGAAAAATTGACGATACCATTCTTTCGGATTACAGCACCAAAGATTTAATTGATTTATTATTGAAAGAATTTGTCAACAATTTAAGTATGGATGCTGCCACGGTAACAGTAATCAATGACGAAACACAGCGCCTGGAATTTTACTTACATGCAGGCTTGGATCGACCGGAAAACGACTTGTATCATGGGGAAGCTGCAGCTTATGTACGCGTATGTGATTCGATTCTGGTGATCCAAAATACAAAAACAGGAATAGATAGCCAACGTACCTACCCCATCCATCATCCGATGAATGAGCCTTTTCTAACTGGTTATGCGGTGGCACCCCTTCGAAATATGGGTCAATTAATCGGCATCGTGGAAGTGTTCTCAAAAAAGGAAATCAATTGGAACCGCGAAAACGTGCAGTTCTTTGAAGCCATGGCGAAACAAACCGCCATCGCCATTGATAAAGTCAGCATGGTAATCAATCTTAAAAAATCTAACATTGATTTGATACATTCTTATGAACAAACACTGGAAGGCTGGTCCCGGGCAATGGATATCCGCGATCATGAAACCGAAAATCATACCCAGCGGGTTACATCCATGACCATGAAAATGGGAGAAAAATTAAGGCTCCCGGAAGAACAATTGGTGCAAATGCGCCGTGGAGCACTTTTACATGACATTGGCAAATTAGGCGTACCGGATAACATCTTGCTTAAAAAAGGCAGTTTGACGGAGGAAGAGTGGCAAATCATGCGCCAGCACCCCATCACAGCCAGAGAATTAATTTCACCAATTGCTTTCTTAACCCCGGCCATGAGTATTCCTTACTTTCATCATGAAAAATGGGATGGTTCCGGGTACCCTCAAGGCTTACGGGGAGGAGAAATTCCAATCGAAGCAAGAATTTTCTCGATTGTGGATGTATGGGATGCGATCACCTCAGATCGCCCGTATCGTGATGCGATGTCGCCAGTTGAAGCTTCCATCTATATTATCTCCCAATCTAATTTGCATTTTGATCCCCAGATTGTGGCGGTTTTCCTGGAATTGTTGCAGGAGGAAGGTTATCTCACACGCGATGATTTATTCCAAATCCATTCAAAAGACAATTAAAAATATATCTGACTCCATGTTCGACTCAGCCTATAAACGGGTTGTGTAGGCGCCTTCTACAATCCATTTGTACGTCGTCAAGCCTTCCAGCCCAATCGGACCACGCGCATGAAGCCTTTGTGTTGAGATTGCTACCTCTCCTCCCAACCCGAATTGAGACCCATCTGTAAATCGGGTGCTTGCATTCACATATACTGCCGCAGAATCAATTGCTGCAATAAATCGATCACTATTCTCTGTATTTTCTGTCAGAATTCCGTCAGAATGGAAGGTGCTGTGTTCCCAGATATGGGCTATAGCTTCTTCCAAACCGCTGACAATCTTGATTCCTAATACCAATGAAAGCCATTCCCGATCAAAATCACCATCCTGTGCCACTTCCAAACCTTGCCCGGGATCATTTCCGAGTATGGCCGATGCCTGTGAGTCGAGCCGAAATTCTACACCTGCAGTTCGTAATTCCTTTTCCATGACTGGCAGGAAATGGCTGGCGATTTTTTCATGCACCAAAACGGTGTCCAATGCATTACAAACACTGGGACGCTGCACTTTCGCGTTATATATGACTTCGACGGAACGCAACAAATCCGCACTTTCGTCGACAAATAAATGGCAAATACCAATCCCGCCCAACATGACTGGCATGCTGGCTTCGCGTTTGCAAAAGTCCTGCAAATGATTTCCGCCGCGCGGAATCAGAATATCCACATATTGATCCATTTTCACAAGCTGATTAACGTAACTCCGGTCAGGGTCGTTGATAAACTGGACTGCATTTTCGGGCAACTCATTTGCTCGCACACAGTTTTGAATGATTTCAACCAGACACTGGTTACTGCGCATGGTTTCTTTCCCACCGCGTAAAATTACGACATTGCCGGACTTAATGGCCAGCCCGGAAATATCCACAGTTACATTTGGGCGTGCTTCATAAATCGCTGCAATAACACCCAGAGGAACACGTTGTTTTCGAATTTTTAACCCGTTGTCCATTGTTTTTTGTTCCATCACCACACCAACCGGGTCTTGCATGGTGGTTAATGATTCCAGATCCGCCGACATGCCTGCAATACGTTTCTCATTCAATAGCAGGCGGTCAATTAATGCGTCGCTCATGCCAGCCAGCTTACCGGCTTGTATATCCTGCGCATTGGCAGCCATAATTTCTTTTTGATGTGCACGTAATTGATTGGAAAGATCGCTTAAAAAAGCATTTTTTCGTTCAGACGATATGATCGCCATCATGCGAGCTGCCTTTCGGGCGTTATTCCCCATCTGTTCCAGATCAACCATTTTCCTTTTCCTTAAATGAATAATAAATTGTTATGATGTATTACTTCCATACCGTAGGTATAACCCAATACCTGTTCAATTTCATTGCTTTGGTGACCGATAATTTTTTCAAGATCAGCAGAACTGTAATTAACCATCCCCAGGGCAATATTTTTCTTAGCCTTATCAACCACATGCACGATATCCGCTCTTTGAAAGTTACAGGTTATTCCCACAATCCCAACCGGTAAGAGACTACCACCGCTTTTTAAAGCTTTTATCGCACCTGCATCTACTTCCAAAGCGCCTTCACTATTTCTGGCTTCTGCCAGCATGTAACGTTTGCGGCTTTCCATCTTTGATATTAAAGGGGTAAATTTTGTGCCGACTGATTTCCCTTGAATAATATCGCAAATCCGTTCCGGATATTTTCCGTTTGTGATCACCACAGCACACCCGGAGCGCCTTGCCAGGTTGGCTGCCTGCAGTTTCGTATACATTCCGCCGGTCCCTAAACCACTCACGCTGCCACCGGCTGCTTCCCAATATTCTTCCGGAATTTCCTGGGTCGAGATTTCCTTCACCAATACAGCTTGTGCGTTAGTTCTTGGATCGGAAGTAAATAATCCATCCTGATCGGTCAATAAAATCAACAAATCCGCTTCAACCAGGTTTGCTACCAAGGCAGATAAATTATCATTGTCTCCTAAGCGTATTTCTTCCGTGCTGACCGTATCATTTTCATTGATCACCGGGACGACCCGATATTGAATGAGTGCATCCAATGTATTTCTGGCGTTCAAGTACCTGCGTCTTTGGGATAAATCTTCTCTGGTGAGCAGGACCTGCCCCACCGGAATCTGGTAAAAACCGAAAAGTTGCGAATAGATTTCCATCAAACGGGACTGTCCCACAGCTGCCAGCATTTGTTTAGCTGGCATATGTTTGGGTAAACTGGGATAACCTAAAGTCGATTTTCCGACAGCCATAGCGCCTGAACTGACCAGAACGACCTGGTGCCCCTGGTTATGTAAGCGCGCAATCACACGCACAAACTCCAGCAC
>CAZPIM010000067.1:0-2251 GCA_964586385.1 uncultured Anaerolineaceae bacterium | reverse complement strand
TCATTTTTGGTCTTTGGATGATAAATCGAGTTGTCTGGTAAGTAATTTCAGTTAATCCATGTGCTTTTCTGGCCTGATTACAACGAATTAGATCTTCACGGGAAATACGTATTGATCCGTTCTCCCAATGAATACCGAAATCTGCACAACTGCTGGAACGTTTTGCATAAATCTTACAACCCGCCTGCTGACCAATCTCGCCTTCCAATGCAATACAGCGGGGATTTTTATGGTTAGTACCTTTCATGGCGCGATAATATGGGCTTATGTCATCCGTCATTTCTGCTGGAACGGTTCCATCTACTTCACTATCGATTTCTCCCCAATAAAAAGACACGCGAAAATGAGCACAACAGGCACCACAGGTTAAACAAGGATTTTTTCTTAACATGACATCGAATTATATCGCTTATTCGGGGTCCTGATGAAACTGGTATTTTGGCTGTATGATATGATGATTTAATTGTGGTTATTCGAATATTTTCGACATATTTTCCTTGCAGAATCAAACAATATGATCCATATTTAATCAATCTTTATTTCAAGGAACTCCATGTCCGATCCACTTTTTCCCCTTATCCCATATCCGCAATCATTGGAACTCCAACCGGGAAGTTTACAACTTCCTCCTGTGTTTGGTATTTTTTATCATCCTATCTTTTTGAACGAAATCCGACTTTTTCAGGAAAAATTCCCTGTCGATCTGACTCCACAAATTGTGTATTTAAAGGAAGAAGCCCATCTTTTTCTCCACCAACAAATAGAGCCTGATCTTCAACCTGGCAGTTATGAAATCCATATCGATTCCCAAAAAATCCTGTTACAATCCCCCGATAAAGCCGGTTTATTTTCAGGTCTCCAGACAATCTTGCAACTTATCCGGTTTGCCTCCCACAATTTTGATCTGAACGGGAGTCTTCCTTGCCTGGTGATTCGTGATTTTCCGCGTTTCTCCTGGCGGGGTTTCATGCTGGATGAAGCCAGACATTTTCAAGGGTCAAAAACAGTCCTGGAACTGCTGGATTGGATGGCGTATTTGAAAATGAACATTTTCCACTGGCATTTGAGTGATGACCAGGGTTTCCGGATTGCGATTAACCAGTATCCTGGATTAACTGAAATCGGTTCAAAACGATCGGCAACGCAACAAGGCGGCTTTCTGAGCCGTAAAGTTTCACCTACACCACACCAGGGTTTTTACACCCAACAGGAAATCCGCAGCATCGTGGCCTACGCAGCAGAGCGCTATATCACCGTGGTTCCGGAGATTGATGTACCGGGGCATTCCAGTGCAATTCTGGCAGCCTTCCCGGAGCTTGGATGTACAGGAGGGCCATATGAGGTGCAGCCAAAATGGGGAATCCATAAAGAAATCCTTTGCATCGGTAATCCTGCCACTATTCCATTCCTGGAGAATGTTTTTTCGGAGATTCTGGACCTTTTTCCCGGGCAATTTATCCATACCGGCGGAGATGAGGTTCCGAAAACCCGCTGGAAGTCCTGCCCAAAATGTATTGCTCTGGCGAGTGAACTGAATTTCGCACAAGTCGATCAGTTGCAGACCCACCTCGCAAACCATCTCAATCAATACCTCATGGACAATGGTCGCACGATGCTGGGTTGGAATGAAACCTTGGCTGATAATCTAGCCGGGGAAATGGTCGTGCAATATTGGCTGGGCAGTAAAAAGCCATTGCTCAGTCATATAAGAAATGGAAGGAAAGCGATCCTTTCTAATTTTTCTGCCTATTACCTCGACCATACCTATGCGCATACGGGTTTGCCAAAAACCTATCGCTTTGAACCCATTTTCGCAAGTCTTGAAAAAGATAATCATCAGCATATTTTAGGGATTGAAGCGCCCTTATGGAGTGAATTCATTCCTTCCAAACAACGATTGGACTGGCAAGTCTTCCCCAGGCTGCTGGCTGTCGCGGAAAGTGCCTGGTTGGATCCGCAAAAGAAAAATTATGGTCATTTCCGCCGGCGACTTAAAGAATTTTCAGCACAACTTGACAAGACGGGAATCATGGCAGCCCCCCTTTCGGATGCAGAACCGAATATTTTCCAACGTTTGGGTGGACCCATATCACTCTTGCAAGAAGGCAAGCGAACGAGAAATCGATAATTTGTGTTTTTTAATAGTGGTTACAATTTTATGGTCAGATTGTATTGATCTCTTTCACTCAAAAAGGAGGGATTTAATTAGTAGTTTTTATGGGTCCAGCGCATTCATTCTTGAGTGCCGTAG
>CAZPIM010000066.1:9901-14340 GCA_964586385.1 uncultured Anaerolineaceae bacterium | reverse complement strand
TGATCGGATTGTTCAAAATTTCCGGTCTCTTCGTACGATTTTCCAAGATTGAGATAAAGGGATGGCAAGAATGGTTTGATGCGTGGATCCTGAATGATCGATTGGGCATGTTTTAAAGCGATTTGATTCCAGTGCAAACGTTCCAGAGGTGTAGGTTGACAACGGGCGACATAATGGGCAGCAATCGTAAAATCATACGCATCCGTGCACATTTCCCAGGCTTGCCGGTAAAAATGACAGGCTTGATCCAATTGTTTCGCATATTCTGCCTGTGTGCCTTGAATAATCAATTGTATGACCGGGTTGGATGTATCCATGGAATAAATATTACTTCTGTGAATAGATTTTAGTCAATAAGTACATCCTGGGGGAAAATCGAATCAGGTTTGGGTAAGTTTAGCGCCGAGTTTCCATTTCCAGTTTAAATAAAAAAGCGCGGAAATGATCGCCACGGGACTGGTGAAAATTAAGAAATTCGGGAAACCAAAATCGCTGCCCATAAAAACAAAGCGTAAGAAGAATATTGCTCCCAGTCCAAAAACGATGGCTCCGATTAACGGGCGTTTCCAGGCAAAAAACATCACCAGACCAAAGATTAATGCGGGTGCAGCATGGATGATGAAACCACCAATTTTTTGCCAAATAGTTCCACCCATTTCAAAAACATCCAGCGCGAAGAGCGAGATAAAAACCGCAATAATAATGCCCGCAATCCTGGGCATGAGATAGACAAACCGCGCCATGCGATCCGATAATTGTCCGCTTGTTTTACGCTGTTGGATCGCGAGAAGAATAATAGCCAGTGCACCAAACAGGAGAATCAACGGGATGGAAATGAGCAGCAGGTTGGTTACAAAATAAATGAGCGCTGGTCCACGATCCACTTTATTGAAGAAAATAAAATACGACATCGAAAGCAGGTATAGAAGAATGCAGCCTGCATAAATCAGTTGTTTGGTGGATGATTGAGAAAGAAATGTTTTATTCATAAACACCTCCTTGATGGTTAAATTATGGCACTTTCAAGGAAGATTGTCCAGTAAGTTGGAAAGATATTGCTATTTGTGTAAAAAAAATTACTTTTTTGAACTCAACGCACTTCTGCGTTGCATATATTCGTTCAACCCCTTTTTAAGGTCGTTAAGATTGCGCATAAGAAGGATCAGAACCACGACACCGATCACTGCGACTGCGATTCCGATTATGATGAAAATTTCTTGAAGGAAAATTGCCATGATGATGCCGGCAATGATCAAAATCACGTCTGCAATGGTTAGATATAAGAGCTTCTTTAAGAGAGTTTCACCCTGGCTAATCTTTTTATCTAAAAATTTTACTTTCTTCTCAAGATCGATAGAATCCGCCATTGTTCACTCCTGATTTTCTGGTTTGTTTGATGTTATGAGTATACAGAATGCAAGACGATATGTCAAAAGGAGAGGTTCGAAAAGCCCGACCCAAGGCTCGTCTCGCTCTTTTTCATGCAAAATTTCTAAAAAAGGATTCTTCTTTCGGATACATCTCTCGATGAATTTGTTATTTAAAAGATAATGAAAATTCGAGAAATTCTACAAACCATACAGTAAATAACCCGCCAATCCTGCCAACGATAAAATCACAAACACGGGAACTTTTTTGGAAAGCGCCAGTCCAAATGCCACCAGCACGATGGCGAGATCTTTCCATTCGATAATAATGGACGTGCCGATAGTCCAGGTGGTGCCAAGAGTCAACCCGATGACTGCTACCATCAAGCCACGCGAGAAGTTTTTCACCAGCGTGTACTTTTCGATTTGCTGGTAGAACGAGGTAGTCAGAAGTGTTAAGAAAGGAGGAATACTGAGTGCCAGCAAAGAGATTGCGCCACCCAACCAACCCAGAGTCAGATAACCCAAACTGATCGACCACAGTCCACTGGGTCCGGGGCTTAATTGACCAACGGCGATTGCACTAATAAAATCAGATTCCTCAGCCCAATGTAGTGCCATCAGATCATTGTGTAAGTAAGGAAGGTTGGAAAGTCCGCCAAACGAGAGCAGTGATGATTTCAGGAAAATCCAAAAATAAAGCAAAACATTCATGCTTGGACAACTTCTTTAGGTGGCTTAATCGGTGAAAATAACAGAACGATGGTTGTGACCAGGGCTGTCAGAAGCAGGATTATGGCAGGAGAAAAGAGCTCACTGGCCATAGCAATCGTTGAAACAACCAGAATCAAAACATGAAGAACGAAACGGATTTTTCCTTCCCGAAAGGCTAATTTCAAGACCGGTGAGGTAAATTGGGTACTCATGGCCAAAGCGAGACCAATAGTAGCCGGTAGCACTCCGCGCATGATCGCCTGGATGGAGGGGATGTCTTTAATAATCGTGAATCCATAGGTCATCAGGATCGTGACCAGTGAACTGGGCAGCAAAAGTCCCGTCATGGCCATCAAAACACCGGACCACCGACGTAGTCGGAAGCCGATGAATATTGTTATTTTAATCAGGTTGATACCCGGTGTTAATTGAGCCAGTGCCCAGGCATTCAGAAATTCTTCTTCCGTAATCCAGCCATATTTCTGGCAAGCTTGATGGATAAGAAAAAAGGTGGCCGAACCACCTCCAAAGGATTGAATGCCGATGGAGAGCCAGATCAGGAAGATCCTGGAGAGGGGTGTTGGGGATGCCACGCAGCAAATTGTACTATGGAAATTACCTCGCTTTAATGATCAATGCAATTTCTTAATCATTTTCAATCGGAATGGGAAAGGTAGCTAGCAGACGAAATTTGGGGCATGGTTGCCATAGCCAAACACAGGTCTGGCCGCTATAAAATGAACCGCGAATTAAATTTGATTCAAACTCCTATCCCCACATGTTTTAAAGATGCTGCAAAAAGTAACTCGAGCGATCCTTATAAAAGAATCGCTCGAGTATTTGTTTCGTTAAAAATCAGTTTATGGTTGTCTGGATTTTAATTACAATGTGCGTAGGATACCAGTCCATTGTTGAATGCATCCAGCACCATTGCCCAGGCAATTGCCTGATTTCGCACAGCACGTGTGAGAGTCGTAGCTGGTGTGTAGGTGTTGAAGAATGTTGTTGCACTGGTCATTTCGGCAGAAGGTGGTGTTGCACCAGTTAAGCCATTTAGTTGGGCTGCAATAAACGCATGCGCCAGGATGTAATAGGCATTTCCACCGCTTGGATTCGTCCAAAGAACCTGGTAATAGGATTGTCCACTGAGGAAGAAAGTTGTGTTTTCACCTACAAGTGCCCAGGTAGGATCATAAGGAGCTGGTCCAAAGGAGGAATGCGTCTTCCAATAGCCAGGAGTCAGAGTACAACCAACCAGGGTAGGAGTCGGGGTAGGCGTATTGGTAGGGGTATTGGTTGGCGTGTTGGTTGGCGTATTAGTCGGAGTATTAGTCGGAGTATTGGTAGGAGTGTTCGTTGGTGTATTAGTCGGAGTGTTGGTAGGCGTGTTCGTTGGGGTTTTCGTAGTTGTGTCCGGAGGTGTTTTGGTTGGTGTTGCTTCACATGCTACCTTAACCAGAGTTATCACCTGGGAATTTTTGGTCGTTTGCGTGTCGTTGGTTACGATAGATGCAACATTGGATACCTGATAATCACCACACACATCATATGGTCCAACGGTCAACGAATAGTTGAATGTTGTTGGAGAACCACTGGAACAAACCGTGCCTAAGTAACCTAAGAGACTATCGGTGACGCTGACACAGTCATCGGTTATGGAAGACGCTGGCAACATAAAATTCGCAAATGCTTCCACACCATGGGGTACGCCCAGGAAACCTACAAAGTTCGTAATTGTCACCGTTGCCATTACCCGGTAGGATGTGGCACCCATAACCGGTGAAAAAGGAATTGTAAAGAAAATAGGAGGTGACGAGTAAGTTGCTGGAATTTGTGCCGGGAAAACGGTTTGAGAAGCTCCGGGAACGTTGCTAAACCCAGAACCGCTGTCGGACTGAACCTGGAATACAACAGTCAAATCTTGCGTTGGTGCTGTTCCATTGTTTAACATTTCCAGTCTTCCTGATACATCAGCAGTATGTGTTCCCGCAGATGCACTGACAACGACACTATAGTTCAAAACCATCGATTGACCCAGTTCAAGCATCACTGGACCGGTAGGACCTGTTTTTAAAACATCCCAATTAAAGCGACCGCCATGTGTCGATGAAACATAGTAGACCTTGGGGACCAAAGTTGTCTCACCGATAACATCCGTCTGTGGTTCGGTTAATATGTCGATCGAGGTTTTTGGTGACGATACAACTTCGGAAGCTGATCCCGCTACACTTTTAGCAGATTGAATCCCGGCACTTTCTGCATAAATCGTATTGGGGCTGAACGCTGCACTTGCAAAGCTCAGGATGGCTACAAAAGCCAGGAGGGTACGAAAAAATTTATTCATTTTTCCACCTTTCT
>CAZPIM010000066.1:4472-9801 GCA_964586385.1 uncultured Anaerolineaceae bacterium | reverse complement strand
ATGGCTACAAAAGCCAGGAGGGTACGAAAAAATTTATTCATTTTTCCACCTTTCTTCTTTATAATACGCGTGTGTTTCCCTGATGATGACTGCGACCTGTTAAAACAAAAACGGCCGATGGAAACGGGCCGGTTTCGCTCTTTGCTCCCCGAATGGTTTTCCACACGATGTGGAATTAGCGACCAAAAACCATAACGGATCTAAGCATCCCAAATATCAAAAATTAAAAATGCAATTTCAGGTTAACACACACTTGAATAACAATAGAATGATTATAGGTTGGTTAAGGTTCGATTCCAATAAGTATATATACTTATTTTTACCTTTATTACCAAATTGATCCGATTTACAAAAAATAGTATTGATTTGACTTAAAAATCCAGGCTTGAATCCAGGCAAATCTAAATTTAGAATTTCCTTAATTGTATGAACGTGATCTTAAAAGCTTTATGGCACGGAGAAAACCGGTTTTCACATCCTATCCAGGCAAGTGCGTACCTGGAATTACGATTTCAGAACCGCTTTCGCTGTCTGGTGGGCGTGTGTAATCACATTTCCCAGTCCGCCACCGCCATCGCTCTGTTGACCGATAAACCATAAACCTGCAACTGGTGTTCTGTGGGGAATACCACCTTTGGTCATGACCGGTGAAAGACCACCGAAGGCATGCTGACCGGTATGGGTCAATTGACGGAAATCCACAGGAGTGAGGATTTCACGTACCAAAATATGCTTACTTAAGTCTGGGATATGTTGCTGTGCATAATGAATAATTTGATCCGCAAAATAATCTTTCTGATCTTCCCAGTCACCTTCAGCCAATTGATTAGGGCAAATGGTATAGATCGTCAAAGCATGACAGCCTGCCGGTGCCATGTTGTCACTACGCAATGAAGGGCTGTGGGTGACAAATCCAAGCCGACCCTGGTGATAATGATGCTGTTGATTTTCCAGAATACCACCCTCAATATCATAGGTGCCATAATAATAAGTACAAACACCGCCTGTGTAAGGCGTGGGGTCAAAATCCAAACCGAGGTGAACCATAAAGATGGAATCCATCAACGGGAGTTCATTGACCTGCACAATAAATTCAGGCGAGAAGTGATCTTCTCCGACCAGTTTCAGGAAAGTCTCTTTTGCACCACCGGATGCAACCACCACATCAGCCAAAACCGTTTCCCCGTGGGATGTTTCAACCGAATGAACTTTCCCATCTTCAAGGTTTATTTTTGTAATATCCGTGTTCAACTGAATCTCACCACCATATTTATAAATACTTTCCACGAAAGCATCCACCAATCCTGTGGTTCCGTCCGGAAGGCTATAATGAAAAATCTGTTCTCCCTTGTTGGGTAGGAATTTTTCCATTCGGGCATCAAACGAAGGTTCTGGATTGAGTGCGA
Organism: uncultured Anaerolineaceae bacterium; assembly: GCA_964586385.1. Classification (GTDB taxonomy): domain Bacteria; phylum Chloroflexota; class Anaerolineae; order Anaerolineales; family Anaerolineaceae; genus UBA6170. Next base: position 8,395 of record CAZPIM010000066.1, on the reverse strand, counting down.
AGACTCCCAAACCAAGGAACTGGCTGGGCAGTGTGAAAAAATCGGCCAGGATGGAGGTGAAGACAGATCTCAATTTTTCCGAACTGAAATAGCTTTCCATCAATTGTGTAGCATTCCATTTTTGACGGGTCATAAACGGAAATAGTTCTTTTATCAATTGCAATTTAAGCCAAAAACCTTTTAAACCGGATGCTTTTCCGAGCTTGCGGCCAATTGCCATCAGCTTCGTGAATCGCAGGTAATCCACCCAATAGCGATCCAGACCGGCTGAATCTTCCGGAAAAAGGGTTTTTAAGTACTTGATACGCCAATCCGGAGTAGTGTATTGTGCCGGTTTGGTAATACTGAAATCCGGGAAAACATAGCGGCGATCATCTTTTCGAGTTTTTACCTGATCAAAAATACCCAAATCTGTCAGGACTTCACCAATGGGTTCATCTGCGCCCATTCCTTCCACTAAAAGCTGTCCTAAATCCCAATGATAGCCATCTTTATGCCAGCCCATCAGGACACCACCGGGTTCGGCATTATGATCGTAAACAGTGACCTTATGGCCGGATTTTGCGAATTTTGCAGCAGCAGTTAGGCCGGCTGCGCCAGCTCCAATGACAACGATATGCATAGTAAACCCTCCCGTTCATGACTTACCGATTAATTATAGTAAAGAATGGTTCTGACTGCGTGGTTTGGGGTGATGAAAAGTGGTTATTTATTCTTTTTGACTTGGTCGACAAAAAATACGAATCGAGAGGTGCATTCTTTCTTTCCGCAGACATGAACCCAGGTTTTTCTTCCTTCAAGAAAGGGCTTATGATTCGATAAAACCAGGGTTCTTGAGATTTGGTTTTTTCAGGTCGAAGGCTTCTTTGGTTCTATCCGCAGACACGAAAACTTTATTAATTTGTCTTGGTCGACAAAAATTATCTAACAAAGCGCATTCTTCACTATCCGTTTCCTTTGATTGTATTGTATCAATCAAAGTATATAAATGATAATACTACCTTGACAGTCATAGTAATATGCTATATAATATCAATCTGGAGGTGATGCTATGAGCGAGAACAAAATTACATCCGACCTGTTACGCGGACATACCGATACCATGATTTTAAGGCTCCTATCCGAAGCAGATCGTTACGGCTACGAGATTGTTAAACTGATTGCCGAATTATCGGGGGGTGAGTATGAATTAAAGGAAGCCACTATGTACTCCAGCGTTCGGCGACTTGAGACGGATGGTGATATAGATTGGTACTGGGGGGACGAAACACAGGGCGGACGGCGTAAGTATTTTCGGATTACCGAAAAGGGTAAGTCTACATACGCCAACAATAAAAGCAATTGGGAGTATGCAAAGCGCGTACTTGATAACTTATTATAGGAGATTGATGATATGAACGAGAAATTAAATCAATATTTGAACGGTGTTTTTGCGCCTTATGATGGAGTAAAGAGCGTCGCCGAACTTAAAGCTGACTTGCTCTCCGATTTACAGGAGCGGTTCCGTGAACTTAAAGCAGAAGGCAAGGATGATGAAACTGCCTTAAAAATGACAATTGACAGTATCGGCGACATCGAACAAACGGTCCAGGAGGTTGCTAACCTCTCCCGCTCATTGGAACGGCAGGTGCATATAAACTTCAGCGGAAGCAACCTGCCAAAGAGCGACTTCGCAGGTGTTATCGCACAAAAAGGAAAATTTGAAGGGAGCGCGTTGCGTGGCTCCGACTTTTCAGGTGCAGACCTGACCGGCAGCTCATTTAAGGGCAGCGATGTTCGTGAAGCCAATTTTGATGCAACGAATCTGACAGACTGCACCCTTACCGCCAGCGACTTTTCTGATGCGAGCTTCAAGAAAACCATTCTTGTCCGAACCGAATTCAGCACGTCAGGACTGACGAGGGCTAAATTCATTGATGTAAAATTGGTCGATGTAAAACTGAACATGACAGACCTTAGACAATCTATTTTTGAAAATTGTTTATTTGACGGTGTGGATTTTAAATATTCAGACCTGCGAGGGCTTTGCTTTGACAATCAGACCTTTATTGGCGTCAAGTTTGACGATGCAGCGCTAAACGAAGTTACATTTAAAAGTGCAACACTCAAGAATGTATCTTTTCGTTCTGCGAATGTCATCTCTAAGAGATACTATCGTGCCATTAAAACCATTTGCTTTGATGGAGCGACGATGGATAAATTGACTTATGCCGTACTCAAAAGCCTGGAAGCCGATTTGTCAAAGGTTACTGTGATTTAGAAAGGAGATGGTTGTGTAAAACCAAGCAATCAAAGTGAAAGGGCTACAAAAGACCTATAAAAAGATACATGTCCTAAAGGGTGTAGATTTTGACTGATCTTTCTAGAAGAAACCCATCTTTTCACAAGCACGTGCAAATAAAAACCAGTTACCAGTATAGGTACATTATGATTCACACAAAATACTGTAGGTTTTTTTTTACAGTGTCAGGTGTATGGTTAATTGCGTGCCAGGATGATAATTTTCTTCCAGTACAAGCTTTCCCCCATGCGCCAGGACAAGATCACGTGCAATCGAAAGACCCAGTCCCATACCTTCCGGTAATCGCTGAGCAGCCTGCCCTCGTTTAAAAGGTTCAAAAACCTGGTGCACTTCATCTGGTTGTATGCCCGGACCGGTATCGGAAACACTGATTAGAAGTTCATCTTCTGTTCTGGAAAGTGAAATACTAATTTTACCGTTTGGTGGTGTATATCGAATTGCGTTGCTGATGAGGTTGGAGAGCACCTGCGCCATCCGATCCGGATCAAAATGGACAGTGTCCGGCAAGTCATCCGCCAGGGAATTCTCCCACTTTAGTTTCTTATCTGCAGCCAAACGCTGCCAGGTTGGTAAAAGTGCTTGAAACCAGGGGATAAGTTGGACATCCTGCAATCGCAAATCCAGATTTCCAAGAACCTGTTCATGAAGATGGGCAACTTCATTCAGCAAGCCTTGCAAACGAACCAATTCATCATCCATGCCTTGTAGAAGTTCATGACTGAGTTGCGGATCATTAACCGCACCACCCAGAAGTGCTTGTGATGCGGATCTTAAGGCACCCAAAGGTCGTCCGAGTTCATGTACCAGATTGGCAAGCAAACGTTTTCGGCTGGATTCCATGGTTTGTAACCGTTCAACCAGGGTATTGAAGGCGTTTTGCAGGAGTCGGGTCTCTCTTGGGCCACTTTCCGGGAGCGGAGTTGGGTGATCACCATTGGCAAGCCGGTAAGCAGCCTGCGTAGTTTGGCGAAGCGGTTTTTCCACTTCGCGACCTAAGATCCAGCTCAATAAAATCCCGACCAATAATCCGCCTACCAGGACGATCAGCATAACCTGACGTAATTCCTGTGAACGCTGATAAATATTTGCCAGAGGATTGGTAAGTCGCACGAACCCGATCAATTGGGCGTTGACATTGAAAACAGGTACGCTGATATCGGTAATTTTTTTATCATTAATGGTGACCTCAGCCGGCATATCCTGTGTCATCAATAGATTTGCATCCGGAACATTCAGTACCTGCCCAACCAGAAACGAATCAGCAGGGTCACTGGAGACGATCAACCTGCCGGTAGGATCCAAAAGCATCAATTTGGCTGTTAGATTTGGGCTGACGCGTTCAACAAACGCCTGCGCCCGTACCGGATCCTGCCAGATTTCCGTATAGGTGCTGGCTGTATCAGCAACCAGAACAGCCTGGCGGGTGATCTCATTGGTCAGGTTGGCCAGAAAAATTTGCGTTTCTAAAAGATAGGTAATCAGGATACCCGTAACCGGTAGGATGATCAACATGGGAATGAGTGCATTGAGAATAAGACGCCAACGCAAAGATTGAAACACGTTAATTTTCCTCAACCTGGTACTTGTACCCGACACCACGAATCGTCAGAATGTGTTTGGG
>CAZPIM010000066.1:0-4372 GCA_964586385.1 uncultured Anaerolineaceae bacterium | reverse complement strand
CCATCTTCGGCTGTGGCGGCAGTGCGAACGGAAAAGGCGGATTGTTCCAGATTAAATGCCAGACTGCGGCGTAGAAGTGCATCATCATCGATCAGTAGAATATTTTTTGCCATAATGCAAATTAATATACTTCAAAGTTGAGAAAATAGAAAGAGAGGGTAGGGAGCTTTTCTGAAATGAAGGTGAATTTGCTTTTGTCGCGCATGAAATCATCAAAATTGAAACAAATGATCGCCACAATTTAATTTGAATAAATTATTTTACGAATATAATATCGGTACCATTTCACATTTCCTATTCAGGATTCGTCATGAAAACCTCACTTGATTTATTTGCATTTTTAGAGGAGCACCAAATCTCCTATCTGCGCTGGGACCATCCGGCAGTATTTACTGTTGAGCAGGTGAATGAATTGGCTATCGAAATGCCGGGGATACACACCAAAAATCTTTTCTTAAGAGATAAACGCGCTACACGTTTATTTATGCTGGTGGCTCCTGGTGATAAAGTGATTGATTTAAAGAAAGTAGCAGACATAATTGGTGTTAATAATCTGTCTTTTGCTTCAGAAGAACGTCTGCAAAATAATTTGGGAATTGGGGCTGGTTCCGTTTCTGTATTGGCACTGGTCAATGATGAGGTGGGGAATGTTCAGGTTGTCTTTGATCGGGAAGTTTGGCAATCCGAAGCAGTGACTGCACATCCATTGGTGAACACCACCACCCTGGTAATCAAAAAAACGGATTTGGAACGGTTCTTAGAAATTACCAGTCATAAACCTTTGGTGATTGATCTCTAAACATCGTTTCGAAGACTTATGAATGAATTACCAAAACACAATTTTGGGTTGACGTATTTTAACATGGGCTTATAATGGAACGAAGGTAAAAACGAGATGACTAAATCTTCCCAAATTATGATGATGCGACACTTTATCTTTTCTATTTGGTTTATGACAGAAAAGAAAATTGGCGGTTAATCAGAAATACTTTCTTTTAGTTTGAAAATTGACCGCCCTAAATGGGCGGTTTTTTTATACTTTTTACATCTGAGGAGAAGTGCATTGAAGAACAACAATATACAACCCGAAACAAAGCAGAAAACAAAAGAAATTGTCAGAGATGGTTTTACCGGTGGTTTAGGTGTTATCTTAGCAACATTGGGTTCGGCCGTCGGATTAGGTAATATCTGGAAATTTCCCTACCTGACCGGAGTCAATGGTGGAGCTGCTTTCCTGATCGTCTATTTGGTCAGTACTTTGTTAGTCGGTCTGCCGGTCATGATTTCTGAGCAAATGCTCGGACGAAAAGCCAAAGCGGAAGCGATCAGTACATTCCTAAAGCTCAATCCGAACAAAAAACAACCCTGGTGGTTGATTGGTGTATTTGGTGTAGTGGCAGCATTCATGATTATGGCTTTTTATACGGAAGTAGCCGGCTGGGTCTTTGCTTATGTGATTAAGTCCATGGGCAATTCGATCAATTCCACCGATCCGGCAGTTACCAAAGCGGCTTTTGAAGCGATGATCAGCAATCCCTGGCTTTCCATTCTGATCCAGTGGGTGGTATTGGCATTGATTGGGTTTATTATTTTACAAGGTGTGGCGAAAGGAATCGAACGAACAACAAAACGTGTTATGCCCGTTCTGTTCGGGTTGTTAATCATCATTGTCATTCGCAGTATGACTCTGGAAGGTGCTTCAGAAGGATTGAAGTTCCTTTTTATGCCCGATTTTGGAAAACTTACCGGTGCAGCTATTTTAACGGCAATGGGTTTAGCATTCTTTAAACTCTCCATCGGTATGGGTACAATGATCACCTACGGTAGTTATTACGGTGATGATCAAAACATACCCATGAATGCAGCCAAAGTCATGTTGGGTGATTTGACTGTCTCCATCCTGGCAGGTATGGCAATATTCCCGGCTGTGTTCGCTTATGGAATCGAACCAGGTGCTGGTCCTTCTTTGTTGTTCATCACCATTCCGAACGTATTTGCTTCTATGCCGTTTGGGCATGTCTTTATGGTGCTGTTTTTTCTGTTGACTTCTCTGGCTGCCGTAGGTGCGATGCTTTCTTTAATTGAAGTCCCGGTTGCATTCATGGCTGAGCATTACCATATGACCCGCAAGAAAGCCACATTAATCGTTGTAGGATTGTTGGCTGCTCTGGGTTCATTGGCTGCGCTGTCCAATAGTGTTCTTGCCCAGACAAAAGTACTTGGATTAACATTTTTTGACCTATTTGATTTTGTTTCGTCCAATGTCTTACTTCCGGTCGGCGGCTTATTTATCGTCCTTTTTGTCGGATGGGTCATCGGTTGGAACAAAGTAGAGAAAGCATTATCCAATCAAGGCACTTTAAAGAATGTGAGATTGATTAAGGTTTATTTCAATCTGGTCCGTTTTGTTACACCGGTTCTGGTTTTGATAGTTCTTTTGAACGGGTTCGGTATCTTTAAATTTTAGTTAAATTTGTTCAAAAGAGTTGATCACACTGCTCAATATTTGAGAAGAAAATAATCAGCCAGGTCTCCGCATTCATCAGGGGACCTGGTTTTAATTTATAAATCAACGCCGATGAAAGACACTTTTATTGATTTAGTTGGATATATTGACAGAAAATTGATTCTCACCTCGAAAACTTTATAATGAAATTCATCTTTCGGAATTTTAATCATATCTGTGATCGTCGAATATATATAAGAGGGAAGAAATGTCTTCACCAACCTGGATCGGTCAAACGCTGAATGGCCGTTATGTCATTCAAGAATTGCTAGGGCAAGGCGGTATGTCGGCTGTTTATAAAGCATCCGATCCAAATCTAAAACGCGTGGTGGCAATTAAGCTTATTCACCCCCACCTGGCAATGGACAATCAATTTGTGCAACGTTTTGAAGAAGAAGCTGCTGCAGTGGCTTCTTTACGCCATCCAAATATCGTCCAAGTCTATGATTTCAATTCTGACAAGGATGTGTCTTACATGGTGCTGGAATTTATTCCCGGTGAGACGCTTCAGGATCATCTAAAACGACTGGCTGCTCAAAATCGCAGTATGAGTATTGAAAGTGCCATTAAATACACAATCAATATGTGCGAAGCATTGGGATATGCCCATCAACGTGGCATGATTCATCGGGATATCAAGCCAGCCAACATAATGCTGGATGTTTTTGGTCAGGCAATTCTGATGGACTTTGGAATTGTTAAGATTATTGGTGGAAATCAACATACTGCCACAGGGGCAGTCATGGGAACGGCGCGGTACATGTCACCGGAATTGATTCGGTCTGAACCAGCAGATGCCCGTTCGGATATTTACTCGTTAGGTGTGACTTTGTACGAGATGCTGAGTGGAAAGACACCATTCAACGCGGATTCTGCCATGACATTGATGATGATGCATTTGAACGACCCGGTTCCTGATCCACGTGTGTTACGGAATGATCTTCCGCCGAGTCTGGTCGAAATTTTGAAAAAAGCACTGGCGAAAGATCGTAACCAGCGCTATCAAAGCACAACCGAACTGGCAAATGATCTTAAAAAAGTTTCATTAACCACGGTGAATGAGGTCCCGCTGGACGCGGCTGTTACCGTTCTACCATCTACAAAAAAGGAATCGGACAATCGTTCATCTGTAGCTCAAGTGCCTTTGGACTCAGCAACGCTTTATGAACCCCGTCCGGTTGTGAGACCGGTGATCAATCCGACACCGGCTGCCGGTAATATTGCCCCGGGACAAAATTATTCACACGTCATTGAACAGCCTGAAGCACTTGGTCCATTTGAGAAGAAAAAACCATCCAAGTTATTATTTCTGGGAATAGGTGCAATTGTGCTGGTTTTCCTGGCAGTTTTGCTTATCTGGGGAATATCATTAATCTCCCGACAAACAGAAAAGCAAACAGCACAAAATACGGATGTACCCACACAAGCCGAAATGGTTGCAATTGTTGGGACCAATACGCCTGTGGTGCAGCCGACTGCGACTATAGATTTGAATGCGAATTTCAATGCCACATTAACAGCAGTGGCTTTAGCTCGCTTACTGGTCACCGACACTGCAACCGTAACTGCTACCCCACCACCGACAGAAATTCCGACCGCCACGATGCCACCTTTGTATGTACGGATCAATGGTGTCAGTATCAACGCCAATCAATATTATGTAGTAGATTATGAAACTTTTGGTTACACCGAACAGCTTCCCGGCCGTCATGTTCACTTTTTCTTTAACACTGTAACACCAGAAAACGCAGGTATGCCTGGGTCCGGACCCTGGATATTATATGGTGGTCCACGTCCATTTGCAGGTTATCGGGTCAGTGATAAACCAACCATGGCAACGCATATGTGTGCTTTAGTCGCCAATTC
>CAZPIM010000065.1:13284-14611 GCA_964586385.1 uncultured Anaerolineaceae bacterium | reverse complement strand
ATCGGATATGTCAATTCATAGTTCATGACACCATCGAATTGATCCCCCTGCAACCAGGGTGTCGAGTTATCCCAGTTCTCACCCAGGATAAAGACCTCCGGATTAATCTCATGAATTAATCGCCGAAATTGGCGCCAAAAATCATGCGAAACTTCGTTGGAAACATCCAACCGCCATCCATCCACACCAAAATTCTCTGTCCAATACCGGATTGCAGAAAACAAATGTTCCTTCACGATTGGATGATCCGTATTCCATTTCGGCATATAGGCTGCAAATGCAAATGTGCGATAATTCAAATTGCCCATTTGTTGGCGGGTTAATTTTGGCAATTTGCCATCCTGCACTTCAAAATTAATGACAGGGTCATGATCTATAAAGAAACATTGATAGTATTTTGATTGTGCACCATTCCTGACTACATCCTGCCAGAAGGGATGGAACCAGCCACAATGGTTAAAAACTGCATCCAGCATAATCTTCATACCACGTGCATGTGCATCATCAACCAGTTTCTTAAAAAGCTCACTTGTACCAAAGGATGGATCGATTTCATAATAATTGGTTGTATCGTACTTGTGACTCGTTGGCGATGAAAAAATGGGTGTGAAATAGATACCATTAATGCCAAGGTTTTGCAGGTAATCTAATCGGTCAATCACCCCTTGCAGGTCTCCCCCAAAAAACATCGCTGTATTTTCTTCTACATCATCTCCCCAGGAATTAGTTCCAAGCGGATTGTTGGAGGAATCACCATCAGCAAACCGTTCAGGAAATATCTGGTACCAAACCGTATCTTTCACCCATTCCGGAGCCTGGTAGACATCCTCATGATTAATATAGGGAAAATTAAAGTAAAAACTTACCTCGTATCGGAATTGCGGATTTTTTTTAAGATCATAAAAATCCCGGCTGCCGTATAAAACCTCCTGATTTCCCGATTTCAGGATGAATCCATATCGTATCCGTTTCCATTGTGGTTTGACAGCTATAAACCAATAATCGAATAAATCGGTTTGATATTCCAGTTGCATCGGCAGATTAAATGCTGATATATGATCCCATTCCCAATGGGTTGGGTCACTTTCGGATTGGATCCAGCGAAACGGATCCCCGCCGATTAATGTGACTGATTCAATATCATTTTTTTCTGTACGAATGCGAATATGTAAAGTGTCCACATCAAATGCGTAAGCATACTTGCTTTTCGTCTCATGAAATACAGCCTGTAAATTCATTTTTACCTCACAAAGTCAGACAATAAAACGATTTAATAACTTTATCAAATATTAGTTGATATGTCAACTAATTAATATATAAGCCAGAT
>CAZPIM010000065.1:11650-13184 GCA_964586385.1 uncultured Anaerolineaceae bacterium | reverse complement strand
ACTGAACTGGGGTTGGAATTAAAAAATTCGCTTAGTCTTCAAAAACCCATCGGATTAAAGTTTTGTCGTTCATTGGACGAAATTCCGGTAAAAGCCAAACGCCCGCTAAGAGACTTTGGCAAGCACATGGCAATCTGCCAATCGATCAATATTGCACGATCTTTTGGCTTTACCATGGGTTTAACGCTGGAGGACAATTACTGTATTGCCGGAGCATCTGTTTTTGGTTTGATTGATTTCCCGTATTCCTTCTATCCTCACCACGTGAGAGATGAGGAATGCGGGCAAATTATGGATACGATTTTCACGCAACGGAATGCCCTGCTCCCGAAAAACGAAATTCAAGCAATCGTAATTTCCCCATTAGATCGGTTACTGATCGAACCGGATATGATCATTGTTTACGGATCTTCAGCGCAAATTGCCAAGATTGCCAAAGCGTTTAATTGGCAGGGAGAGACAGTTGGTAGTTTGTTTTTTGGTGGTCTCGGTTGTTCAACGTATGTCGCCTCTTTTGCAGAAAAAAAGCCCTATTTTAAGATTGCGGCTGGAGGCGAAAAGGTAATGGCAAACACCAGTGATTACGAAATGGATATTTGTTTTCCTGCTAATCGGTTAGAAGATGTCCTGAAAGGCATAAAGGGCACCAACCGAATGCTGCCGTATCCAATGATATGCACAACCATGCTAAACGAGCCCTCTGTACCGGATGATTATAAGATCACCTATAAAGATTTGGAAAAAGCTTCTTTATAAATTATTGGTTTACAATTTTGGAATTCCTGATAATAACTCAACATATTGTAATTTTTCAATTTTGGAAATTATCAGAATGAAAATTGCCTAAGATACCAATCAAATTTAACCTTATAAATTTGCCATTTACTAAAGAAAATTGGTAGGAAAAATGGCCAAGTTTATTAATATTGAGGTTTTAGCAAAATTAATTTTCCGAAATTTTGATTTAACTCAACTGTTTCTCTAATTGTGTGTTCATCATTTTGATTGATTTTGTTAAATTTTCTATATCTGGTATTGATGAAAATCGTTCCTGATTAAAAATTTGATATTCATGAATCAGTTTTTCGATTTCTCTCAATCCCATTTCACTCAAAACTAATTGATAAGCACGTCGATCCGTTTTGTCAGTTTCACGAATCAGGTATTGATCTTTTTCCAGGCTTTTAAGGATTCTTGTTGTATTTCCTTTAGTGCAAAGTAACTTTTCACTCAATTCTGTTAGGGATATTCCCGGATTTTGATATACATTTACAAGAGCATAAAATCGAGCCTGACTCATCTTGTATTGAGAAAAAAAACTACGATCCCCATCAGACAATAAGAGATAATTTTTGATTAATTGGTTGTATAAAATTTCTTCTTCCATATGCACAATTCCAATCAATTAGTTGATATGTAAACACTATCATTTTACGGTTTAATGTCAATAGCATTTCGAATTGGATTCTTTGATAGCATTACCTGCGCATTGAATTTATAAGGACTATTAAATCAAACAAACACATTAGGCAAG
>CAZPIM010000065.1:0-11550 GCA_964586385.1 uncultured Anaerolineaceae bacterium | reverse complement strand
GATATCCTCACCATCGGGCAATATTTGCAACCAAGTCGAAAACATTTGCCGATTCAAAAATACTATACGCTGGAAGAATTTGAAGCACTAAAGAAATTTGGAATTGAAATTGGTTTCCGCTGGGTAGAAAGTGCTCCGTTGGTACGTTCTTCATACCATGCCGTTGATCAGGTTCAGGCACTCAGCAATGTTCATCGCCAAATGTATGGCAAACCATAATTTATTAAAATATTTTTTTACATACAAGAACAATACGCGAAGGAATACGATATGAAATCCGGAACAGCAACCAGGAAAATTCCCGGGGGGAAAATGGTGCGCGTTGAAACCACCTTTGACAAAAAAGTTGAATCCGTAAAAATTACCGGGGATTTTTTTCTCCATCCTGAAGAGACACTTGAATTGATCGTCAAAAAAATAACGGGCAGTTCATTACCACTTGAACAGGAAAAGATCATCCTGGAAATTGAAACAATACTCGAGCAGCAAGAAGCCCAATTTATTGGCGCCAATGCGCGAGAAATCGTAAGTATTCTTGTTGAGGCGCTCCAATGACCTATCGCATGATTCCTTTTCGATATTTCAATGCATTTATGAATATGGCAATTGATGAAGCCATCATGGAAGCCGTGCGAAATGAAGACTCGGCACCCACCATCAGGTTTTATGGCTGGGAACCCTCGGCAGTTTCGATCGGGTATTTTCAGGGTATTCGTAATGAGGTCAATTTAGAATCTACCAAAAATGCCGGGGTAGATGTCGTCCGTCGCATGACAGGTGGCGGCGCTGTGTATCATGACTACTTTGGTGAGGTAACCTACTCGATTATCGGAAAAGTTGAAACATTCCCGGTGAACATCATCAATTCTTATAATAGTATTTGTGCGGATATTGTTTATGCATTAGATTTACTGGGGATTAAGGCAAATTTTGCGCCTGTGAATGACATCCTTGTTAATGAACAAAAAATATCAGGGAACGCTCAAACCCGACGAAATGGTATTTTATTACAACATGGCACGATACTTTACAAGGTGGATGTTGAACAGATGTTTTCTTTGCTAAATGTAAGTGCTGAAAAGATTTCGGACAAGCTAATCAAAAGCGTGCAGAAACGTGTCACCAGTGTATCCGATCTTGTCCAGGTATCGATGCAGGATCTGCAAATCGCTTTACAAGCCGGGTTTAGCCACAATCGCAGTGTCGAAATCGGCGATTATTCAACGCAAGAATTGCAAAGGGCAACGCAATTGGTTAAAGAAAAATTCCAGACGGATGCCTGGAATTTTCGATTGTAGATATCTTAAAGTTATTGCTATTCCACAGTCACCTGGGTATAACTTTGTGTTAAATTTCCATCGAAATCACTGACCAGGAAACCAACCAGATATTCACCAGCAGGTGCATATACCTGTTCCCAGGTAAAAGATGATAATCCAAAAGTGAGCGTGTCACCTTCTTCTGAAACTACCTGGGTAATTGCCCCATTGCTGTCCAATTCCATCCATTTTTGGGATATGATGAATTGATCACCCAGCGTTGGTGTGATTTCCGCAGGTGCGCCAGCTTCCGAATCGCCTAAATATCCAAAAACCTGGAACAATTTGCCATCTTTAAAATACAATTCTGCGCGGCGACGTTCGCCATCTTCAGCAAAAACATAGGTACCATTCACAAAATATTGAGCATCTTCCGCTAAAGCGCCATAATTTGCCGGGTTGAATAAAGCCAAAACAGATTGATTACCGTCGGTTATGGAGAATAACAACGGTTCCCAATCAAAATTCATGCGAAATTCTCCACCTTCCGGCCATACCGGATAAAACACGCCATTTAACTCCTGCGTGTCCGGACTTTCAAGATAGTCAGTATCAGCGACGAAGATGGAATTTGATTGTGAATCAAAGAGACCTGAAAACAGATAGACATACCCAACATTTTCCCCACTGATATCCGCGCTTAAGGAAATAAAATCTCCGGGAGCAACAGAAGAATCAGATTTGGTAATTTCGCTTATTGAAATATTTCCGGATCCAGGAATACGCGAAATCCCGCCTTGTGGCGGCGCAACAGATCCAACGGATGCTTCCGTGAAGGATTTGTCATTGTAATGGAAACTTAAGAAGTCATCCCACAAAGAAACATTCGTAAACCTGTTTGCCAGAATATTGTAAGATTGCGGTCCGGTGTAAGGTGAACGATACAGTGTTGAATTAGGGAAATAGATCGCTATACCGGTTGAACCTGGTTTTGAGGTACCGTGTTTTTCAGCCACAATTGTCTGATTAATGGCATCCATCAGGTTTTGAGCTGAATCAGTGACTCCGTCACGCGAAGCATTTCGGGAAACTAATTGTACAAAGTGGCCAAGATCAATAAATGATGGAGGGATTTGATTACCAAAAATACTGGTGAAGGATTGCGCATAATTTTTAGCACTGGCAATCGTGGATTGATTTTCATCCTGTAATTCAAACAAAAACGTATTAAAGGACTCAATCAAATCCGGAAATGTTTTTAAATCTACTGCCGTAAGCGTTATGTTTCTGGATAATTGGCTGGCTAATTGTGAAGCACTTATTTGTGGTGCGCCAAAGAAACCACCCATTTGTGATCCCTGACGGAGAAAGTCAGCGCGCGCATTGTCATCCACGATGCGTTGATCCTGTTCAATATAACTATCGACAATATGCGTTGCCAGTTGTTCTGAACTCATATCAGGGTTTTGCACCAGTTCATCAAGAAAACCGGCATATGCCCAACCCAAACCCGGTTCCGTTTCCTCCGAAGCAACTGCGAATTCCGCATAGGGTTGTAAGGCTGCGTAAACTTCCATTTGACTCATTAAACAAGCATCTAAGCCAATAATATCGAACTTCTCCACAATATTATTGTTCTGTAGATAAGCAAGTGAATCATCCAGTTCTGAAAGGAAAAGATTATCTCCTCCGAGTTGGGATGCTAAGGGTGCTTTACTTGAATCGGAACCACCCGGTGCAGGATCACTCCAACCACCTGGCCAACCCATACCATGATCGGAAAGGATCAAGACGTATCGATCTGCCTGATAGGACTGAACTGCCCAATTTACAAAATCAATCAAGGCATCACCATCCGCCATATTGACTTCACCAAGATCTTCCACTACTTCTGAATTTACAGAATTCAGATCAAAATCCTGAGTAATGAGATATCGACGTGTAGAAGTCCAGTTTCCATCTGCCTGAAATCCTCCCCGAAATCGATCAATTTGTGAAACAATCGTGACCTGATCCGATGAGCCAACTTTTTCTGCCTCATTCAGGTCCAAATAAATATCCTGCTCAAGAACCTGGTCATCTGCATCCTGATACATCATCACAAGCCATTTTTGACCGGCTTGCCCACTGGATGCCTCGCGGGTTGGTCGTGGTGTATTGGTTGGTTGATTGGATTGGGATGAATTATTCGGTATTTGTTGTGCAAGTGTTGGAAAATCTGCAACATTGGTGTCACCGACATCTCCGTTGAGACCCCCACCAAAGACTAAGTAGAGGATAATGATTGCAACAACTAAAAATCCTCCACAACCTCCACCCAATTTACCTTTGGACGGCATTTGGAATCCACCGCCACTGGGTGGTCGATACCCACCACTCCCGGAAGAAGAGGAAGAACTTCCACCACTATCTACCTCTCTCCGAACAGGTGCATCCGCTCTTCCTGTTGGGGTTTCGCCTTTTCTTCTTCTTTTTACAGTGATTTCCGGAGGATTTGACATCAAAAACCTTCCTTTCAAAATCTAATGGTGAAACTTATAACTCTGACTCATTAATATTGGTTGGCAGTAAACGGAATCAAATGATCCAATTAAAATTATATCCTTCAAATATCATAACCCGCCACTGCTTATTGTTTCTTCATTATAAAACTATTTTCTTTCGAAAATATTAATTAATGAAGGCATTTTGACTTAGTACTGACAACTGAAATCGATTAACATTCACTTTTTCCTTTAGTTTTTGCGTGTTTCTGATTATATTAACGCAATAATACGATCCGGCAACCAACAAACAGGTTCTGTTATTAAAAATAAAATAATGTGTAAGGAATAATGATGAAGATCGGAAATAATAAAAAATCAAGAGCTGTAATTCTGATGATGCTCTTCACAATCCTGATTCATGGATTTATTTTTAGTCCAAATGATTCAGTCAATGCGCAAAGCGGTACTTGTGTTGCTAATTTTCAATCGGTGGCAATTCCATTAACCGAGTTGGGAAACACAACCTATATACGCATGGACGGAACATCAACCGGATTTGCTGGTGGTCTTTATCCGAATGGTGAAAACTCAAGACCAGCGAATCATGAGCAATCCGGCATCGCAATTGCTGACACGATTTTACCCGTGGATATTAATGGCAATTATGACCCTGATAATGGAAAAATTATTTTTTTGTCGATTGGTATGTCCAATACCAATATGGAATTTGAAACGTTTCAACAAATGGCGAAAGAGGATCCGGAGACAAATTCAAATATTCTTTATTTGAATGGAGCGCTCAGCAGTCAAACTTCTGATCGCTGGCTGGACCCGAATGCGATCACCTGGCAAAATATTACCGACCGGCTTAATCAATACGGATTGTCTCCGATGCAGGTACAAGTTGTTTGGATAAAGTTAACGCAGACAAAAGGTGGTGATTTCCCAGCAAAAGCGCAGTCTTTGGAAAGTGACTTAAAAACAGTCGTCAGAAATTTAAAATCAGCTTACCCGAACACCAAAATAGCCTATCTCTCCAGCAGGATTTATTCTTATACATATTTTAGGGGGTTAAGCCCTGAGCCAAACGCTTATGAAACAGGGTTTTCTGTCAAATGGTTAATTGAAAAACAAATTAATGGTGATTCCACTTTAAATTTCGATCCGGAAAAAGGGGAGGTGGTGGCTCCTTATCTGTCCTGGGGTCCCTATTTATGGGCCAATGGTCAGACACCACGTGCAGATGGACTGGTTTGGCTTCCCGAAGACTTTGAATTTGATTGTACACACCCAACAACATCTGGCAGACAAAAGGTTGCCAATCAGCTCCTCGATTTTTTCAAAAGCGATACTATATCAAAACCCTGGTTTATCCCTCAAACGGACAGTGAAAATACTTTATTTTTGCCGGTTGTCACCAATACTGCTTCACCGATCGTAGAGGACACACCCGAACCTACCAGACGACCAACACTGGTTCCAAGTGCAGAAATTGCCATCACCTTGACCCCGGTCTTGAGTTTACCCGTGCAACCAGTCCAACAACCGGTCAATATTTTTGTCATGATCATTGAATGGTTTCGGAAAATTTTCTCTAGAAAATAAGGATTTACTCAATTTTTATAATTTCTATCGGGGTTGCAGACTGTAATTTGTAAACATCTTCGCGCCGATCAACCAGCGGTCTGACAGAAGCTGACTTTCGCCTTTTTGCTAAATGCAAAAGATCCAATTCAGCGTAAATTTCATTGTCCATTTCCGGTTCGGATTCAATCATAAGTGATTCAGTCGGGAAAATCTGATCGCTGGGGGAAAAAACTGCGCTTTGCGCATAATTTAATTCATAAGAATCGACAGGAATTGAACCACAATTACCAGAGATCGCAGTATAGATGTAGTTTTCAATCGCCCGTGCCTGTGCTGAAAATCGAACCCTTTGATAGCCCCTGTAATCTTCGGTGCTAAAAGGCACGAAAATCACTTCAGCCCCGGATAAAGCCATTAGCCTGGATACTTCCGGAAATTCAATATCATAGCAAATTTGAATTCCGAAGCGACCAAACTTCGAATCAAACAGACAAATTTGATTTCCTGGTTTTAGATCCCATAATCGCGTTTCTTTGGGAGTGATGTGCAATTTGTCCTGCGTATAAACATTGCCTGAAGGAGAAAAGATGTGGGCGACATTGTAAATAAACCCGTCAGGACGCCGTACAGGATGAGACCCGGCGATGATGATTAAGTTACTCGTTTTAGAAAATTCGATAAACGAATCCAGATAGGCGTCTGTCATATCGGATAATGCCTGGATCATTTCTTTATCGGTCCATCCATAAGGCATAGTTGAAAAGAGTTGTGCGGTAAAGGTTTCCGGTAACAAAAGCAAGTGGCTATGTTTTTTTACTGCTGATTCAATAAAAGATTCAGCATGATCCATCAAATCATCCCAAATTTTGATGGGTTTCATCTGAAATTGGGCCACACTAATGCGCAGCAACCGATCTTTGGTATTCAACTCACTGGTTGATTGTTTCTGAGTCTTTGGTTCTTGATCTACATTTTTTGTTTTTGCGGTTTCTTTTTTTTCCACCATTACCATTCTCTTTTGTTGGAGATGTAAGCAGGATAAAATCCCTTCTTGTATTTGATTCTACAATAATTCCCACTTTTTATCCTGGATATAGCCATTTAAACATCAATCAGAATTCAATCTTTGGGATAATAGACTTTAAAAAAAACAAACTAATTGAAAACTCATAAATTACATTATTTTCAACAAACTATTGCTAAAACTAAACGAAAAACTTATTCAGGCGTAGTTAAATTTGAGTTAATGTGGAAAACAGAATATGTAGGATATTGACCTTATTCCCTTTTTGCCAAGTTTCATGACAAAAATTAGTATATTATTTGATCTATTTTCCAATTATGCAAAAAAGGTGTGGAACTAAATTGATCCAACACCTTTTACGAAACGAATTGATTAGTAAACTTGTGCTCCCAAGGGGACTCGAACCCCTGTTTGAGCCTTGAGAGGGCTCCGTCCTGGGCCACTAGACGATGGGAGCGGCACTTTATGTGTGCGGTATTTTAACATGCGCAAATATCCCTGTCAATGAAAATCCATTGATAGCCATCCTTCTTTTCATTTAATTAATAACTATTAATTCACAAAGATATTTTTTGATTGAAATGGAAAGAATTTCCTTCCAAGTAGATTTCATTAAAATTATTGTTATCGCTTCGATACAGAGTTCATTGATTTTTTCTATCCGCCGTGCTATCATCCTTAATGTTGCAATCATCTTATTATTATTCTTTTGCACCTTAACATCATTATATTTTTATTGAAGGAGTGAAATTATGAGCATTGATTTTATTGTTCGTTTAATTGGCATGGTTATTTTTTGTATTGTCGGTGTTTTCCTGGGCACAAATCTTGGAACATCTGCCGCCGCTAATCCAAATTCCGAAATTCCATTAACGGTCGAACAATATGCTTTCACTATTGGCCTGGTTGGTGCCCTTTTCGGATTAATACTGACACCAATCTTAACGACTCGACCCATGCGATTTCTGCGTGCATGGCTAACCCGAATTTCTGCGCAATCATTATTTGCTTCATTTGTTGGTTTAATCGCTGGTTTACTTACTGCTGCTTTACTTGCCTTTCCACTTTCCCTTTTACCGAATCCATTCGGTTCGATTTTGCCTTTCCTGGGAGTGGTTATTTTTGGCTACCTCGGTATTTCTGTATTTTCCATGCGCCAAACAGATCTTTTTAATATTTTTGGCGGGTTTGGACAACGTGTTGGCAACAATCTTCCTGGCACACCAGTAGGTGAAACAACCACGAATTGGGCAGAAAGCCGCACAATCCTATTAGATACCAGCGTTATTATCGATGGACGCATCAGTGATATCGCGCGGACGGGATTTTTACCCGGATCTTTATTGATCCCGCGTTTTGTTTTAATTGAATTGCAATATATAGCGGATTCCCCTGATAGCCTGCGTCGCCAACGCGGGCGCCGCGGCATGGAAGTTCTAGCACAATTACAAAAAGAACCAACCATTCCGGTTCGAATCAGTGATATTGATGTGGAAGGTGTGCGCGAGGTTGATGATAAATTAGTCATTCTGGCGAGACAACTGCGATGCCCGGTTTTGACCAATGACTACAATTTAAACCGAATCGCTGAACTACAAGGAGTTACGGTTTTAAATATCAATGAATTAGCAAATGCAGTAAAATCTGTTTTACTACCCGGTGAGATTATGAATGTACGTGTTATTCAGGACGGAAAAGAATCAAATCAGGGTGTCGGTTATATGGATGATGGAACCATGGTGGTCGTTGAAAACGGCCGGGATTATATGGATAAAGAAATCGTCGTGATCGTTACAAAAGTATTGCAAACTGCAGCCGGAAGGATGATTTTTGGACGTCCTGAAGGGGATTCATCATACGATCATTAGGGAGAACAATTACGAATGGGAATTAAACTTTACAATACTTTAACCAGAAAAAAAGAAGAACTTGAAACGATAGAACCTGGTAAAGTCCGTATGTATGTCTGTGGTCCGACCGTGTATTCAAAAGCACATGTCGGTCACGCCATGTCTGCCATGGTGTTCGATATTATCCGTAGATATCTGGAATATCGGGATTACGATGTGCGGTACCTGATGAATTTCACGGATGTGGATGACAAAATAATCGCCCGGGCAAATCAGAACAACGTAGACCCATTTGAACTGGCTGAAACATATATAAATGAGTATCAACAAAATTTATCGGATCTCAATATCAAACCTGCCACCTTCAACCCGCGTGCGACACAAGAAATTGACCAGATCATTGAAATGATCAACGGTTTGATTGAAAAAGGCTATGCCTACCCCATGGATGGAGACGTCTATTTTCGTGTGACCAAAGATGAGGATTATGGGCGACTATCCGGTCGTAATCTTGATGATAATCAAGCCGGGTCAAGAATACTTGTTGACGACCGCAAGGAACATCCGATGGATTTTGCTTTATGGAAATCCGCCCGACCCGGTGAACCGGAATGGGAAAGCCCCTGGGGAAAGGGTCGGCCTGGTTGGCATATCGAGTGCTCTGCTATGAATCTCCATCATAATGGAGAACAGATTGATATCCATGGCGGTGGAAACGACTTAATCTTTCCGCATCACGAAAACGAAATTGCTCAGACAGAAAGCCTGACAGGGAAAACCTTTGCCCGCTACTGGATACATAACGGCATGTTGCAATTGGGTGGAGAAAAAATGTCCAAATCCACCGGCAACCTGGTTACGATTGAAGAATTCTTAAGTAAATATCGTGCAGATACCCTTCGATTCACAGTCCTTAACTCTGGTTATCGTTCACCCTTAACCTTTACCGATGAGGTATTGGGCCAATCCGAAAAAGCTTTGGAACGCCTCAGTTCCGGTTTTCGCCCTTCTTTACCCGGTGCCAAAGGAGCATCCGAATCAGCGCTAAAATCCCTGCAGGAACAAGTGAAAATCACTAATGACAACTTTATTTCCAGCATGGATGATGATTTTAATAGCGCCGGCGCATTAGGTGGATTATTCGATTTGGTGCGTGTGATTAATCAAACGCGTACATCCGGTGCAACGGAATCGGAATTGCAGGAAGCACAGTCGACCTTACGTCATCTGAGCGACGTTTTAGGTCTTGAACTCATCGAAACAGCCCAATCGGAAAGCAACGCAGATAACTTTGTCACTCTTCTGGTTGAGCTACGCACAAAATTACGTCAGGATAAACAATGGGCTTATGGTGATTTAATCCGCGATCGCTTGAAAGAACTGGGTGTCACGCTGGAAGATAGCAAAGACGGGACCCAATGGCGATGGGGATGATGCTTTCATGAAAGAATGGATCACCGGTCGAAACCCTGTTTATGAGACTTTACGCGCAAAACGCAGACATGTTTTTCGTTTATTATTGGCTAAAGGTGCCGAAAAAAGCGGACATGTACCGGAAATTATTGCATTAGCACAGACCCGGAAAATCCAGGTTGAAGAAGTGCAACGGGGACAACTGGATGCATTTGGAAGTCACCATCAAGGAATCGCTTTGCAAGCCAGTGAATATCCGATGGTTGAATTGGCTGACATTCTCGAGAAAGCATCCGAAAAGTCAGAACCCCTTTTTGTATTGGCATTGGATGAAATTCAAGACCCACAAAATCTCGGTACACTTTTCCGAACGGCAGAAGCAACCGGTATCCATGGCGTTATCCTCCCATTTCGCAGAACTGCAACCATAACGCCTGCCGTGGTCAATGCATCTTCGGGAGCGACTGAGCATTTATTGGTTGCACAGGTCAATCTGGCACAAGCGATTGAGGAAATGAAAGCGGACGGAGCCTGGGTCATCGGATTAGAAGGTGGACCCGAGTCGCAACCAATTGAACAAATCAATCTTACCGGTCCGCTGGTTATCGTTGTTGGCAGCGAAGGCAGTGGCATGCGATCCCTCACCCGAAAATTATGCGATCACCTGGTACGATTGCCAATGGTTGGAGAAATCGACTCTCTTAATGCAGCTGTGGCAGGGTCAGTCGTCTTATATATGGCAATTCAAGCCAGAAAACAAAAATAAGAACCTACTTTTCAACACATTATCCGATTTGTTGACAAAACTAATAAAAATCCAATACTTAATAGATATAATGAGTTTTATATCAATTAAATCTACTATTTGGAGGCAAGAATGCTTATTAAAAAAGAATTAGCTGCAAAAATTATGGAACAGGTTGGTAATGAGTTTGCAGCCTCGTTACAATATCTCGCTATTGCTGTGTATTTCGAACAGGAAGCTTTTGGGAACACTGCCAAGTTTTTCTACAAACAAGCTGAAGAAGAAAAAGAACATGCAATGAAATTAATGAAATATGTCGTTGAAACCGGTGGACATGTTATTGTGCCAGCAATCCCCGCACCAAATGCCGTTATCAAAACAGCTGAAGATGCGTTTGTGACATCACTCAACTGGGAACTGGAAGTAACCGGTCAAATCAATGGCTTGATGGATTTAGCCAAACAACAAAATGATTATCTGGCTCAGAATTTCTTGAATTGGTTTGTGGATGAACAATTAGAGGAAGTGACCACCATGGAAAAATTCCTGACCATCGTTCGAAAATTAGGTGAGAAAAATATTTTCATGCTGGAAAGCATTATCGCACGCGCTGATTAATTCATTTGAATAAAAAATAAAAATCCTGAAGGGTAAACCTTCAGGATTTTTTCATTAAAATACAAAAGCCCAAAGAAACCAAAGCCCGATCATTACAGCTCCGATTGCCAACCTAGCAACGACTGCCCAGCCACAGCCCACCGCCATGCTGCCAGTTGAATCCAGTGCTTTGCGCCAATTTTTGATGCGAATATATTCCACCAGAAACAGGGCTGCCATCGCGAAGATTAATCCACCGAATGGCGGTAAAACGATGGAACCGACGATTGCCCCTATTACTGCCGCGCCAATCGCTAACCAGGAGGCTCCTTTTTGTTTTGCACTGGCACCGATTAATACATTGTCAATCAAATTGCCAAAAATCATTAAAACGGTCATGATGCCAAAAATAATCCAGCCAGATGTTTCAAATCCAAGGACAAGTCCATACACCAAACCGGCAGACCAAATGATCACCAGCCCGGGAATGATCACAATTAATAAACCCAGCCATCCGGCTAACATGGTCGTTGCAACCAAAATGTGAAGCGTTGTATTTCCTAATGCCTGCCAATCCATAAAAACTCCT
>CAZPIM010000064.1:8872-15159 GCA_964586385.1 uncultured Anaerolineaceae bacterium | reverse complement strand
CGTTTTGTATTTATTATGAAACTTTCGCTTCAATTGCAAGATATCC
This sequence comes from uncultured Anaerolineaceae bacterium, assembly GCA_964586385.1. Lineage (GTDB taxonomy): Bacteria > Chloroflexota > Anaerolineae > Anaerolineales > Anaerolineaceae > UBA6170. Next base: position 15,113 of record CAZPIM010000064.1, on the reverse strand, counting down.
TGTCTTCAAGCTATAATACTGAAAGGAAGCAATTACAAATCTCAAATAGCCAGATTGGATTAATGAAACAAAATAAAAGATTTCCATTTGCTTATATTAAACGACTCCTGATATTGGTTTTTGTTTTTGGTTTAAGTTCCTGCCAGGGGTCGCCATCCGGGGAAACAACAAACCAGTCACTTTTGCCAACATCCACGCAGGAATTAATCATTACCACTTCGCCTTTGGGTTCAAGCTTTAAATTGGATAATTACCGCCTCAATATTCCCAAAGACTGGTTTTTCACAGTTGTCAATGACAATCAAATGAATGGCTGGGCTTTTATGTCTGACGACCCATCCGAAACCAGCACAAATGGTTTCGAAAATTGGGCTGGCGGTCTATGGGTGGTTTCACCTGTCCCACCCGAGACAAATTTGGAGCTTTTTTCATTAAATCTGAAATCGCAAATAGAAGATTACGGGCAAAGTGAATTCGAGGCAATCCTCCTTCCCGTTCAACAAGCTGGTTTATTAGATTTGAGTGAGGCAGAAATCGTTTTTGACAAGGCAGAAATCTCCACCTGGGTAGGAAACGAATGTTTACAAATGAGTGGAACAATCAACTTAGGAAATAGTGGAACCGAATTATCTGCCAGTGTGTATTTGATGTGGACAACCCAGAACTTTATTTCTTATTATGATTTCAGTGATATTTCTATCACATCCGAGCTTGCATCTGTATTTCAAGCCAGTCGCGAATCGTTGATCATTCCATAAAATAACCACAAAAAAAGTCGGCGATCAAATGATCACCGACTTTTCCTTTTGTTATTTAGTCCTTGTCTTCTTTATCTTTTATTTTATCTTCCTTGTCTTTATCTTTATCATTATTGGCATGATCAGGAGGACTATTTTTGTCTGTTTTAATTTTTACTGGCTTTAATGGTTTCACAATTTCATGATCATCCGAGATCGTCAAATCCTGCTTGAAAAGCCAACCCAGGCCGCGTTTTTCGCCTGGATTCAATCCTAATTCTTTATATAAGTTGCCCCAACCGGTTAGTTTACTTTGTTCTAATATTGCCAGTAAACTCCCGTCGCCAGGTAATAGCACATCATCACCCAATACAACAAAATTCAATAAATAGTAAGCTTTGGCGATATTGCCCAAACCATAACCATCTTTTTGATAAGCAACGATTTGATCCACGGTTTCTCCGGTTATACTGGCAAGATAAGCAATCACCGGGTTCTGTGTGGTTGACTCTTCCTGCTCCGGTGGAACGGTATCATCGGCAGAAACAACGCCGACAGTTCCAAAAAACAGGCTAAAGATTAGAATTGGCATTAATATCCAATAGATTTTTCTCATGAGATTCCTTTCAGAAAAGATTTTATCTAGTTTATAGTATAAATTGATTTTATTGAAAGGTATATACGTGATTCTACTGATCGGTCGTGCGTATTGCTACTGCTTTAGGGATCATTAAAGAGTAGTTGTGCAGAAATAATACACTTAAGGGGATTATCACTGTTTATAGCGGAGATAAAAATGCCACTGCACGGCTATCATCGTCATTCATCAATAAGATGATTTGGTGCTTTGGGCGGAAATCGGCTACATGTATCAGTCGTAATGAATCTACGAATTTTGGTTCTATTTCAATGAAATCCTTTACGCGGTTTGGTGTTTCATTGAAAAAGGCTTCGTTGATCCGGTTTTCCTTTTCATCCAGCGGAATTGCCAGTGGAAATATTTGCGATTCCATCAAATCCTGGAAGAAATGCGTCCCCAGGGATGGTTCAGGGGGTAACCCAATGTTTTCACCTGCCAGTTCCACCAGCGCTTTGGCATTATAAATATCCCCATAGGCTATCGGGACACCCAGATCCGAGTTTGAACTTCCCCAACGCCCGGGTCCGACACAGATGAATTTTTGTTTTTCGAGTGCTTTATTAAGTTTTCCTATCGAGCGTGCTAATTGCGCGCGCTCATTTTCAGTTTTCAAAGAAAAATAGGCCAAATGGGGTACATAGACCACGTATTGAATCTGGTCTACCATACCGTGAGGCACCACAAAATGCGTATCCAGAATGATATCTTCTTCCGGCAGTTTTTTAGGAATGGTAACCTGGGCAGAGGTCATCAGTTGAGCCTGTGGCCGGCATTGTAAAAGACTGATGCAAAACGTGGGTCTGCCAATCGTATTTTCATGGATGGTAATGGTAAATTCCACATCAACCGCCTGGCGATATGCCCGTTCAAGCACATTCAACATATCACGCATGATTTCCGAAAAATTCGTTCGTTTCAGAAATTCATCAAAGGTCACAACCAGACTGTTTTCTTCGCCTTCCAGCACACGGCTGCGAATCGGGTGAAAATATCCACCCTGATCCAGTTGTGCGATATAACGAACCGGAGGATAATGCGGGTCAAGCACTTCATTTACAGGTAACGTGCGGAAAGCATTCAGTTCTAAATCAATGACATCCACAAATTGTTGAGAATATCGCCTGATCATTTTAGGATTTGTGGATGGACGCAGCAAGGGGTGACTGAGCGCAATCACGCGCGGATAATCGTTTCCAACGCGATCGACAGCACGCGTACCCAATCCCCAAACCATGCGCACAAAACCATCTTCGCCTTTGATTTGAGGTGCCCAACGGAAGGTATTGCGGCTGAATCCTACACCGGCACCATGCGGCATGTAATATTTGCCAAATTGCTCACCCTGTACCTCTTGAATCAAAATCGCCATACGCTCATCATAATCCTGTAAACCACGTGCGCGTCGATATAACAACGCATTCGGGTTGAGCACAGAGGCATAGATTGTAGCAACACCACAGGTCAGCGCTTTCAGGTTTTTTTCCAGGTCCATTTGATTTGGTAAAAAGACACTGTCATATTTACCGGCAAAGGAAGTGCCAAAGTTATCCTCAAGTTGTGAGGACGAACGCACAATCAATGGTTTATTACCAATTCGCATTAACAATGTGCGCAGTCGATCGATGATATCGGGAGGGAAAACTCCCTCTTGAAAATCTTTGACGATTTCGGGGTAATCGGCACGCATTTCTTCTTCGGTTTTATATTTTTGATCATTCCAATGGGTCAACTCATTGATGGTCATGAAAGTGTAAATTTCATTGGAGCCAATATAATATGATTCTGGCGGGCGCATACAATCTCTTAATGCAAAATCGCGTGAATTCCCCAATACCCGATGCGCCAATAGCATTCCAGCCGCTTTCCCGCCAATTTTTCCCGCACCAATTTTTCGTTTACGAATGTCAAGCAAATCCCCTAACGTAAACCATTCTTTGGCAATGTTGATGTATTGTAACTGGTCACTGATCAGGTTACGTATCAGGACGACTTTCGTTTCCTGCATACGTGCTTCGTATTGGATTCGTTCATGCGGTTCGAGACGCTCAAAGAGCATCGCCTGCTCAAAAACAATTTCTTGCGGGGCAAGCTCCGGGTTGACAGACAAAAGATGATCCTGCTGGTTAATGCCCCGTTCAGAAAGCACTTCATTGGTAATCCGCTCAAATTCCTCAAAGGTGAATTGGCGGCTGAACAAAAGATCGGTTAATTGATCACGCGTTCGTTGCATGCGTAAATCCCAGATTTCAGCAGCTTCTTCATTGTAAGGATCTCGAATGCCTTCCCGCTCCTGAGAGAGCATTGCCATTTCACGTACACGATTTTCGAATGACTGTGAAGAAATGACGCCCTTGTCAAAGAGCATACGCCGCATACCGTTTCGTATGCGGTTGCTTAAAATCGGGTACTGTCCCAATGAAAGATAAATGGATAGCAGATGTTCGGTTGAATTGGGATTGTTGCTCATTTATCCTAAATGCATGGGCATAATCACATGAGTAAAACCATCTTCACCAATTGGTTTTAATGTAGCCGGAGTGTTGTTTGCATTGGTTTCCAGGGCAATACTGGGAGTTTTGATCACATCCAGGACCTCGCGCAAATAACGCACATTAAAAGCAATCAAAAGATTATCGCCGTCGATATTTGCATCCAGTTGAATCTCGGAGGTGCCCGTTTCTTCCGATTGAGCAGAAATTTCTACCACGCCGGGACCATCCGGATGCGGTTGAATATGCATCCGAATAATATTGTTTCCATCTCTGGCAATAATTTCGGATTGACGGCAGGCTTTTAGAAAACTGGGTGTGGAAAGCACGGTATGAGTCTTGAATGATCGTGGAACGATGGCTTCGTAAGGAGGGAAATTCCCTTCGATCAATTGAGAAACAAGCTCGGCATCTTTCAGATGGAATATGACTTGTCCTCGGCCGGCTGGGATGTTCATGGTCAGGGTTTCATCGCCGTTGGTTGCAATTCTGGCCAATTCTGTCATTGCCCTGGCAGGAATAATGGTCGATACGGGTTTTTTTGACGGGTTAGCGAGTGAAGCAGTACGGACAGAAATACGAAAACCATCGGTTGCAGCCATGGTTATGTTTGTTCCGTCAATTTGGGTTAAGACGCCTTGTAAAACAGGTCTGGCTTCATCACTGGAGGCGGCAAATGCCACCTGTGAGATCATCTCTTTGAAGGTAGATACATTAACCACAACCCCTTCGGTCAGGTCTGGAATTGGCATGGGAGGGTACTCCTGCGCATCAATTCCTTTGATATCTGTAATGTTCGAGCCACATTTTACGGTAAGTGTTTGTGTTTTTTCATTTAGCAATAGTTCAACTTTGTCGTTCGGTAAAGCACTTACAAGGTCAGAAATCGTTCGGGAAGGCACTGTAATCGCACCTTCCTGGTCAATTTTGGCGTTGATCCAGCAAGAAATACCTAATTCCAAATTGGTAGCAGAAAGCCGCAAGCGTCCGTCATCGGTTGCAATCAGAATATTTGCCAATACCGCCAGTGTACTGCGTGGCGATACTGCTCGCGAAACTGTACTTAATCCGTGTGCTAATTCCTGTTGCGAAACCGATGCTTTCATTTGTTACCCTCTATTCTTCTTTCCTTGTAATCATTTTTTGGATTTAAAAAGTATACATCGAGTAACCTAAAAATTCCAGTCTAACAGCGCTGCTTTTTATCGATGGGTTGGACTTTGATTCGCGAGACAATATGATATTCGATAGTAATTCGTTAATTTTCGAATTGCGCGATTTTTTAAGTTGACCTTTTCAAAACTTTAGATATACTCAATTTTGTTCTCCATTTCTTTATGAAAAACAGGGAAGGTTAGAGAATTTAACGAATTTTAGTTTTTGATATTTCGCGTTGGCGGAACCCCCTGCCGCTAACACAACAGCGTTGCATTTCAGCGACGCTGTTTTTATTATCATTTCTTTCGAATTTTTTGAAAAATATGGTAAACTGCTTTTTCTGGAGTAAAAATGTCAGCGATGGATGAGTTATTTGATTTTCCCTGTTATTTCCCCATCAAAGCGATTGGGAAGGATGATGCGGACTACCTGGCTTTCGTAATTAAATCAGTTCAGGCTCATGCTTCTGATCTTAATCAGGATGAAGTCACTACCCGACTCAGTCATGGGGGAAAATATTTGGCTGTCACTGTGCCATTGGTTGCCCAGAGCCGTGAGCAACTGGATGCAATTTATTTAACAATCAGTCAGGATTCAAGAACCGTTTTTATGATTTAATCCATACCTGCATTAATCTCAGCCCAGGTCACAACCCGGTTTCGACCGCTCTCCTTGGCATGATACATAGCCTGGTCCGCCTGATCCAGCATTTTGCTCACATCAATGAAGTTTTGGTTTTCAAAACTTGAAACCCCAACACTAACCGTTACAGATATTTCCTGCCCGTTAAACTGCACCTTTAAGTCATGAATTGCCTGACATAAACGCTCGGCTGTTTTATGAGCAGAATCTAAATCTGTTTCCGGTAAGAGGATCACCATTTCTTCACCACCATAGCGTGCAGCCAGGTCAACCTGACGCAAGGTGTTGCGAATAGTTTCCGATACATGTACGAGCACCTCATCTCCCCCCAAATGGCCGTAGGTATCGTTTACACGTTTAAATAAGTCGATATCCAACATAATAATGGAAAGGTGGTGCCCATATCGGCGAGCGCGCTCTAGTTCCACCCTGGCCAGATTGAAAAAATAACGACGGTTGAATAGTCTGGTTAATGGATCAGTAACAGCCAATTGATTCACCTCCGCAAATAAATGCGCATTCTGGATCGCAATCCCTGCTTGATTTCCAATTGATTCCATCATCGCCAGGTCAAA
>CAZPIM010000064.1:0-8772 GCA_964586385.1 uncultured Anaerolineaceae bacterium | reverse complement strand
AAATAGATACTCATGCCATCTTCGGTTAACAAACCAAGATGGGTTTCCTGAGAATCTGTGATTTCCAATGTCTGACGTAACAGATCCGAAAGAATAGTGTCCAGTTCCATACTGCTACTTATTGTCCTGGTTATTGCATGCAGTTGTTGTTCCCGACGTAAAGCTTCATGTGCTTCCTGTGAACGAATTTCTGCTGTGCTTCGGGCAGCCAGGAGTTCTTTTTCATATTTTTGACTCTCAGTGATATCGCGGGAGACACCTTGAATCCCGATGATTTTCTTATTCATGTCAATTAACAAGCTGGTTTCAACTTCTGTCCAAACGGTTGAGCCATTCTTACATGGCTGTTCAAGTTGAAAACGATTTCGGGTCATGCGGTACAATTTATCCAGGGGAACATCATGGGCAATGATTTTCAGTAATTTTTCTTTCGCGTCATTTACTTTTTGCATTGAATCTGGCGTTAGTGCCTGATCCAGTGACTGTTGTAATACTTCATCTACCGTATATCCCCGCAATTTTTCCACCGAAGGGCTGACATAAGTGAATTTACCGTTCATGTCGACTGTCCAGATCACATCCGATGCATTTTCAGCCAATAAACGATATTTTTCTTCACTAGCCTTTAATTTATTTTCACCCAAAATTTGTTCGGTAAGATCATGGAAAAAGACCAGCCAATTAATTACAGGGTCGCTGCGTTTATTGGTTCGATAACAACTGACCTGGTAGATCCTTTCCTGCCATTCCAATTGAAAATCCAATTTTGTATCTTCCGCACCCGGCGAGAATTGCCAAAGAGGAATAAATTCCTTTACCGATTTACCCAGCGCATTTGCCTGGTTTACCTGTAGAATTTTTTCTGCCACCGGATTGATCGCTGCAATTTTTTCGCTGTCTGCAATCGATAAGACCATAAAACCGTATGGCAAATGATCCAAAACGGATGCAAGATTCACAGGTGTCAAACTGAAGAATTGGTTTCTGAATAATCCAAATGCCATGATCGGGAAACTGAAACCGAGCAATAATGGCGTGGTGTCAAACTCTGGTGGCAGAACACCCATAAAAGTTAAAAATGCGCCTAAAAATGGAATAGAAAGACCGAAAAGGATATAGCTGATTTGCTGCCTGTAAAATGACTCGGATCGGAATAATCGTAAGACTAGTAGGATCGCTGCAGCAACCGTTAATGCCGAACCGTAAGCAAAATGCAAATATAGACCTTCTCCAAAATCAAAATTCAATAAGGACAGTCCATTAAGCTCAAAAATTCGCGGATTGATGCGCATGAAGGGAATTTGACCATCGATAAAATACAGATAGAGAACGATGATCGGTTCGATGAGCAAAAGTGCAACTAATCTCTTGCGCACGGATTTTACAAATTGTGCATACCGCAATGCAAACACAATTGTTGCAGTAGGCAGCATCACGTTGCCAATCTGTTTAAGATTTGCCCAAATGATCTTACTTGGAAGATCCGGAGCCAGGACTTCCAAAAGATAGCCAAAAGACCAGATAAATACACTCAGGCCAATTAAAGAAACAGTAAAGCCACCGGGCATTGTTCTTCTGGCTCGAAAAGCAACCAACCCAAAAAAACCTGCTACTACACTGGATAATGTCAATAAGATTATAAATGGCAGACTAAGCAAATTCATGCCGTAATAAATCCATATTCAATCGAATAGTACAAGATTTTTCCTTTAAAAAATGGGAATAAGTGCAGATAACAAGTGTTTAAGAAATTTAAGCTTTTGTTGAATAACTCAGGTAAATTATATCCATTATCCTGAATTTATTCCATTAATAATTTATTAAAAAAGTTAGTAGATAATGTAAAAAATGAATTTCTTTTACCTTTCCTTACTAATTATTAGGAAGAATAAAAGGAATTGACTTTTTTCACTTCCCTAATTAAGTTGAGTTTATAAATTTTGACATACTATAATAAGAATTTGATAATATTAGGGTATTGACAATATTGTGTGATATACAGTATAATATCGACAAGAGGTAAAAAGATGACAAATAATGATGAAACGATTAATGGATTAATTCAGGAACTACGGCGAGGAACCATCATCATTGGAGTACTCAGTCAACTTAGCAAACCGCAATATGGCTATTCATTAATTTCTTCGTTGGAGGAGAAGGGCATGAGTATCGACCCCGGTACGCTTTACCCGCTCTTACGACGGCTAGAAAAACAGGAATTGCTGGAAAGCAAATGGGATACCAATGAATCACGACCTCGCAAGTATTACATCCTGAGCAATATTGGACAAACCACCTTTCAACAATTGGTGGAGGAATGGAAACGAATTACTGTCAGCCTGGAACGGTTGATAGGAGGAGAAGAAAATGAACAATCAAATTAAACAACGGTATATTTACGCTGTAACGCGTCTATTACCTCCGGCGCAACGCCCGGATATCGAAAAAGAACTTCAAGGTTTAATAGAAGACATGCTGGAAGAACGCACCCAAAACCGCCCTGCTACTGATAAGGACCTGGAAGATGTGTTATATGAATTAGGAAAGCCACAGGCTCTTGCGGATAAATACAGGGATCAAAAACGCTACCTGATTGGTCCGGAGCTTTACCCCTACTTCATCTTCATTCTAAAAATCGTATTCATGGCCATCAGTATTTCCATGGTGGTACTGTTGATCGTCCGGGGTTTGGGCGAACCAAATCAAATCTGGAAGATCTTTCTCGAAACAGCCGGCACGTTCATTTCTGCCATTGCACAGGCATTTATCTGGATCACAGTCATGTTTGGATTAAGTGAGCATTTTGGCTGGCACAAGAAAGAAATAAACCTTCCTGCAGAAAAAGAATGGCGATTAAGTGACTTGCCACAATTACCGGATGAACGCAATAAAATCAGTCGGGCGGAATCAATTTTCACCATCATTTTTCTGGTTATAGGTGGTGCGTTAGTTAGTTTTGCCCTGGATCTGATCGGTATCTGGGTTATCAAACCTGGTGTCAATGCCACCATCATACACTTCTTCAATAATCAGGTTTTTGCCACTTATTTACCACTTATTTACGTAACGATTATCCTGGAAATCCTGGTTGAAATGGTGAAACTGGTCATTGCAAAATGGAATTATAAGACCATCGCTGCAGAAATTCTCAGCAAAGGCATCAATCTGGTGGCCGGACTCATCATCTTTAGCAATGCCAATATCTGGAATTCAGAATTTTTGGCCCAATTCCGGGCGAGTCAACTTCTGGGTGGTAATAACGAAAGCTATACCTTTATATCTTCAATCTGGAATAATGTTACCGAAAACATCGTTTTTTACATCATTCTATTGTTTATTCTCAGCGTCATCGGCTCTGTCACAAGCCTGATTCGCCTACGCACAAATTTAAACCTGGATATTGATTAAAGACAAGATGGAGATAAAAAATAAGACGGCTGGTGCAGCCGTCTTATTTTATTCGATGATCTTTTTTGAATTAAACCCTGTGATATAATCTCAGGTGCCGAAGGTGGGAATTGAACCCACATACCCGAAGGTACACGATTTTGAGTCGTGCGCGTCTGCCAATTCCGCCACTCCGGCAATTGATTAGCGTCTAGTATATCCAAGAATCTCGGAAGGGTCAAGTGTGTCTTTATGAAACTCGGAATTATCGGCCTGCCACAAAGCGGCAAAACTACAATTTTTAATGCCGTTACCCGTGGTGACATTCCCACAGAAATGTCAGCCGGTCGCGTCCAAGTCAGCACAGCAGTGGTCGATGTGCCGGATCCGCGTGTAGACCGTTTGTCTGCCATGTTCAATCCAAAAAAGACCATTTATGCAAAAATTACTTATGCCGATATCGCCGGGCTGGATGGAAGCGCCGGAAAAAGTGGTATCTCCGGAAGTTTACTTAATCAACTGACCCAAATGGACGGCTTTATTCATGCTGTGCGCTGTTTTGAAGATGACAACGTGCCCCATCAAAATGGCAGTGTTGACCCAGCCCGCGATCTGACAATGATGGACAGCGAATTTATTTTAAATGATCTTATTTTTATTGAAAGAAAACTGGAAAGACTATCCGATGAACGTCGCAAAGGCGCAGGTCGGGAAAAAGCTGTGATTGACCGTGAAATTGCTTTGTTCGAAAAAATGCAGGCTTCATTGAGTGAAGAGAAACCTTTGCGAGATATGGAAATGAGCGAGGAAGAAGAAGCCAGCCTTTCCGGATTTGGATTTTTAAGTTTGAAACCTGTACTGGTCGTTTTGAACCTCGCAGATGGCCAAACACCCCCAAAAATCGATTACCCGCATCGTCACAGTAAGGTCGTTGATTTGCAAGGCAAATTAGAAATGGACATGGCACGTCTTTCTCCGGAAGACGCTGAAATGTTCATGGCTGAATACAACATCACCGAGCTGAGCCTCAACAGAATGATTAAACTCTCCTATGATCTTCTTAGCCAGCACGCCTTCTTTACCGTTGGACCGGATGAATGCCGCGCCTGGACTGTCCGAAATGGCGCACTAGCACCAGAAGCAGCCGGCGTGATCCACACCGACTTACAAAAAGGATTTATCCGGGCAGAGGTCGTCTCATACGATGATTTGATACTTTTGGGTGGCATGAACGAAGTCAAAGCCAAAGGGAAACTACGACTTGAAGGCAAGGAATATCTGGTTAAAGACGGGGATATCTTAAACATCCGCTTTAATATCTAGGTTTTCATTCCAACAACGTACTATGGAGCACAAGTCCAGTTTGCATCCGGGTCGATGACGTTGTTTTTTTCATGGCTGAGTTGCAGGATACCATTTGTTCGCATTAGAACCCGATTTGCATTCCATTTCACATCCGTACCAACTTTACAGCCTACCAGGATAACATCACTGCCATCAGCAAATGGATATTTCGCTTCGTGCCTGACCATATGACTGACATAGACATAATCTTTTTCCAGAGCCATGACTTCGAATAAGACCATGCCCGGGAAATATTTATTATTACGATAGTTTCGCGGGTGGTAAGCCTTTGCCCGGATGATAATTGCATTCGGTTCATTAAGAAAATTGTCCCACTGTGTTTGTGTGATTGTGCCGTTACCCAGGAGGGTCTGTCGAACCTGTTCTTTCATTTGGATAGAATCTTCCGGAATGATTTTTGATGGAAGGAAATTGACCAGGTATGGCAACAACCCAATCACTAAAAACATTGCCATCCAGGCAGGCAGCGATCGGTTACTTTGCTTGTCTTCACGTAAAGCTTCCAGGTGGCTCGTCTGATTACCCAGCTTATAAAAAGCCATATGACCGTTCATTGAAAGCCACTCAAGAAGTTTATGGATCACAAATAACAAACCAACGCTGAAATGAATAACTGTGACCCAACCGACCGGCATTAAATATCGTTCACCGGATGTCATCGCAGCAGAATTTCCGATAAAATAACCTGTTTGGATGAAGAATGGAATCAAACCAGCCAATCCAAATTTTTTGTACAGCAGCCCGATGCCAAAACAGATGATGATGAGGTTGAACCCAATGGACAGATAATTCTCCAGTGAAAAATCAACCAGCCAAATCGGTTTGAGATCTCCAAGAACCCAGAGCGGTTGTTCGCTAATTTTTTCTCCATTTTGAAAGATAAAATTGATCGGTAATTCAGCCAGGGCTAGATATTCATTATTCAAAAAGTGTAAAAAGAAATCTGCGACCTGACCGGGTGGATTAACGGTGTCAGAAAATTGTGGTCGTGCTAGGCTGGCCAAATGTACCGTACCGGAGGAAAGATCTTGCGTGTTAGGCTTATTAAAACGTAAATCAATCACTTCCTGGATTTTCTGAAAATAAAAACTCTTTCCGGTCACATCTCTGGCAGTGATAAACCATGGCATAACAGTCAACAAAAAAGACACCAAAAACAAAGCCCCACCCAACCATACCTTTCGAAAATTCTTTTTATTATTCCAAAGGAATGAAGCCAAAATAATCGGAAGAATCGCAATCGGATTAAAGCGTGCCAGAATGCCCAAACCCAGAACTCCCCCTGCAATGACTGCCCAAACACGGTTCTCAGGTGCTTTGAACCAGCGAAACAGGACAATGGCCAGGATTATCAGTAAAAGGGTCATCAACCCTTCGGTATTTTCGATTTTTACATTCATCCCACCAACGGATGAATAATACCGGATTTCGTTATACCCCTTAAAAACCATCAGTGCAGTCACAAAAAGACTGCCGGAAAAAAGCAATAACCGTTTTGTAAAAAAATAAATCAGAGCAGGAATCAAAGCCAAAATTGAGATCTGGAAAATCAGATACTTGTCAATATTGGAACCAAATAATGCCTGACCCACAGCTAAAAAGATCAAATAAAGTGGCTTGTCGGTTAACCAGTGGTTATAAACGCCCTCCCCTAATCCGATATATAACGAGCCGATACTATACACAGAATCATCGATCGGAGGGTAACACTGGTTATTGGGTGTATCGGGACCGGGTCGATCACCTGTACAGGGTAATGGGGTACTATTCCAAACAATAAATGTGACTACCCAGATCAATAACAATCCAATTAATAACCATTTCCTGCTAGAACCTGATTTGCTGTTCTCTTTGGTACCATAAAACCGGATTAAAAATAAAATCACCCAGGCTGAAAAGATTTGTAAGGGCGTGAGAATGGAACTGGGCGGGAAATACAAAGGATCAGTACTGCCAATCTCTGCGCCGGTCAGATGCAAAACAGCGAAAAGTCCTGCCAACAGGAAAACCACCAGGCAAAAGAAAAGCAGTATTCGTTTAGATCCAAGCTGCTTAAGAAATAAGATTTTGGATGCGAAGCCGACATCCAGACTTTTTAAGATATAGCTCAATTGGAAACTGATCAACAAGAACAGAATAATGAGCGGGCGAACCCTTAAATAATCATCAGCCAAACTACCCAGTCGCGGTGCCGGGAACCAGATTGCCAACCATAACAATATCCCAACCACAATCCCTGCATTTTCGACGAACAGGTTGGTTTTTTTTACATTGCGATATTTTTCAGCAAAACGAAATAACGGTTCCGGGTTCTTCGCCCAGGCGATCATTTTGACAAGAATCAAACCGGCTACCAGAACAATCAACCAACGCTTCCATGACAGCCCCAGAAAGAACGCATTTTTTGGATCCGGCGGAATCAGAAACAGTGAAAGTAAAGTTAGCAAGGCTTCAATAATAGAAATGACAGCCACCCAGCGCAGACGTTTTTTCTGAGAAGAATTGATTGGGTCAATCGGCAGTGACAACTAAGCAAACTCCGGAATAGGCATAAAGCGATTTTATAGCCAGGGGTAGTTCAAATGCCTTTAAATGAATACCAGTAAAGTCATTATAATTCAATAACTTTTTTTCATTTTCTCAAAAACACCAGTATATGACACCTGGATTAATCTTTCTTTGGAAGTTGTGGATTGCGAAAAGAATTAGAAACACTAAGATTATGTGAAAAATCGAGTAAAATGGTCCATGAAAGGTAAAAATTAAGAACATGAACCTTACAAGAAAGAATTGGATTGTGCTTATCACGATAAGCATTTTGATAGTAATTCTGGCTTGTTGTTTGCTTTCAATCACCATCAGTCGCCTGGCATCCAATGGGGTAACTCTTTTTGGCGAAGGAGAGCGCCCAACAATCGACAATATTTATGCAGAGGGAAAAACCCTATTGCAAACGCTATTTGAAAAAATCGAACTGGAAAACATTGTTAGTAACAATGGCGTATGTGGAAATGACTCCGAATTGTTAATATTGGCAGTAGGTATTGATCAAAGGGGAAGTGATTATTTATATGGTCTGGCAGATGTGATCCGAATCGTACGCGTTGACTTCAAAAACCCGCATATGAATGTGGTGGCTCTGCCAAGGGCAACACTGATTAATGTGCCACCGGAAATAAATGTTGACGGTCCAATGCTATTAAATCAGTCTTATTTTTTTGGTGCACCAGGCATGAACCACTTTGATGGACCGAATTATGGTGCGGGATCATTACAAAAGACGCTCGATTATAATTTTGGTGTGTCCACCGAACGTTTTCTGGTCATTGATTTTCAGGCATTTGTCCGTTTTGTGGACGCCATTGGTGGAATCGAAGTCGATTTACCGACATTTGTCGACGATAGACCTTCCAGTTATTTCGAAGCAGGTGTTCAGACGCTGGATGGTGCCCAGGCATTGACGTTAGCACGTGTTCGATCCAAATATTCCGACCTGGCACGTATTGAGAATCAAACCATTGTGATCAAAGCGATCTTTAATCGTCTGAAAGACCCTGCCATCATCATTAAACTTCCACAAATTTTGGGTGCCTTAGAAGGTTCTTTTAAAACGGATTTTTCAGGATCCCAGATCACAAATCTGATTTGCCTTTTACCGCAATTAAATTCTGAAAACATACAATTCTTCAATCCCACAGATCAGGTCATCACCACGGGTTGGGAATTTATCCCGAATATGAACCAGGAAATGGAAATATTCCGCTGGGATCAACGCTTGACCGATTGGATTAAAGAATCCTTGAATGCACAACCCGTCCAGGAATAATTTCAAAGGCTGGTAAAACCTCCAAATAAACGCAGCCTTGCAAAAAAGTTCCAGGCTTCTGTTTTTATTTCATAAATTGGAGGATCCGACTGTCTTTCAATGTGAAAGACAGTCATTAAAAATTAACTTGTCAGCACCTATTTCGTGTTTGCGAATGGGATGAGTAATCTTTCCAATCGTAGTATTGCCACGTA
>CAZPIM010000063.1:8718-15745 GCA_964586385.1 uncultured Anaerolineaceae bacterium | reverse complement strand
AGTCGCGGTGCACATGCCCGGGAGGATTATTCCAAGCGGGATGATGTGAATTGGATGAAACATACCCTGGCGTGGATGGAAGACGATAAGGTCAGGCTGGAATATAAACCAGTCGTGGTCACCCGATTTGAACCCAAAGAACGAAAATATTAGTAGAGGAGCGCAGCATGCAAATCAACCTGAAAATATTTCGATATTTGCCACACACCGGGAATAAACCGTACTTTGATAAATACATCATGGAAGTAGACCCCACTGACCGGGTTCTGGATGTATTGGAGCAGGTTCGTGCGGATAATGACCCGGGTTTGGGGTACCGGCGCTCCTGTGCACATGGTGTTTGTGGTTCAGATGCCATGCGCATCAATGGCCGCAATATGCTGGCATGTAAAGTCCTGGTGAAAGATCTTGGTACTACGGATATTACCGTGGAACCACTTTTGGGACTTAACGTACTAAGAGATTTGATTGTTGATATGGATCCTTTCTTTGAACATTTCCGATCCGTACAACCCTTTTTTATCAATGAAGATCCACTACCCGCAGATGGAAAAGAGCGATTGCAATCACCTGCAGACCGCGAACGGTTTGATGACACGACAAAATGCATCTTGTGTGCTGCCTGTACGACATCCTGCCCTTCTTTTTGGGCGAATGGGAACTATGTTGGTCCGGCGGCTATCGTTAATGCGCACCGCTTTATTTATGACTCAAGGGATACCGCTGCTGGTGAAAGGCTTGAAATTTTAAACGATCAAATGGGTGTCTGGCGTTGTCGGACAGCTTTCAATTGTACCGAAGCCTGCCCGCGTGATATTCAAATAACGAAAGCCATTGCTGAAGTAAAACAGGCAATTCAAACCGGCAAACTGGAATAAGTGTTCTTAAATTTGATTAAAGACTCCTGAAAATGGATACTATTACAGGAGTCTTTTTAATTTGTATAAATTATTTATCAAAACATGTTTTTCTGTACTATAAAAACAGAAAAAAATTGTATACACTATAGAAAAGAAGTTGTTTTTCATTGCCAATACGGATATCACTGTGAAAGGAGGTTAACATGCATGTAACCATTCTTTCTGGTAGAGTATCAGAGGAAAACTGGCGGAAATTGGAAAGTGATTTCGAGCGGGTCATCAAACACCCCCCTGCAGGAGTGGTCTCATCCATGCTGGTTCAATGCCAGAGTGAGCCGAAACTTTGGCAAGTCATTACCACCTGGGAGAGCGATGATATCTATCATGAAGCTAAAGAAAGAAAAATAATTGATTTATGCTTCGACTTATTCTGCAATGCCGGAAGTAATCCACATCGCAATGAGTTTACGGTTTTTGGGAAGTTCACCCGTATCTGAAGCGCGACATTTGTCCAAACGACACCCATGTTATGAAAAAGTAAAAAAGATATGTGAATGTCGTAAAATCCTTGACAGCATGCATTTCATGGTAAAATACTATTAATCAGCTGTTAGCTGAATGGTACATTTCCAGACAGTTTTTTTTGATATTCGGTGAATGGGCCGGCTCAATCCCGCTCATAAGCAATTTTTCGTATCAAAAGTGACCTGTCAATGATGAAAGAACACATGAATCATGTATTTATGAAATGTATGCGCCATTCGCACGGGGACTGAAGGAATATTTCTGATTAATGAACCATAACGCTTGGGAAGGATCCAAAAATCCATCAAAAAGATCCTAGAAAAATAATGAAACATTTTTCTTTTATTCGCTATGAATAATTTCGCATTCTCATCTTTTAAAAGGTTGATTTAAGGGCGGTTCAAGGCATTCTTTTCGGGTGCATTGAGAATTAAGCAAGCAAGAATATGCGATCATACTGGTTTTCATAAGTAAGGAATTATCAATTAACGATTCAAAGAAATCGCCCATATTAATGGGACGAAAGGGACTCAGGTAGTTCATTCAAATATGTGGGTATTACATACGCACTGGCAACCACCACGCAAACCATCCGATTCGGGTGGCATACTTTTTTGGGCAGAAACATCAGAAAGCCCGGCTCCCCCTTATTGGGAAGGAGTAATTCCCGAGAAATTTAAACCACAGGAACACCCTTATGGGTTAATGCCTGACTTAATACGGGATCGGATTGGGATTGGCACACCACTTGAGTTTGCACAACCCAACCTCGTAACCTTACATATGCCTTCGACCAGAACGGGACCAATCCCTTCGCCTGAATTAAACCATGTATGGGAATTGGATCTGGAGTCAGAAACATTCCTGGCGCCCTGGCGGGTAGATGGATTGTATTTGCCTGCAAATACTGCCTTCAGTGTATTAATTAACCTTCCAGAAGAAAGTGAATTTGGCGATTTCGTCCTGGGACAGGATGCTATTTATTGGCAAAACGTTTGCAGCCTGGTTTTGGAAATATTGTCCGAACAAAAGATCTTACCCATCATGGTACCGATCACCCCAACTCGTGATGCATTTCATGCGCGATGGCAACCTGTTTTGGACGGGAAAAACGATGGCCCGCGTATGGCTAAGCTGGTTGGTGCGATGCCACCTGTTTGCCGTTCCGAATCATTACAGGGAGACCGGATTTATCCAGGCTCTTTACCTCCAGCCAGAGCATTGTTGGATAGTTTCTTATTGACAATGTGTGACGCACTCGCTCGCGCCTGGGGTAACGGATCGGAAGCGATACGTTTAATTCCCGAAGATTCCACCCCATTTGAAGCCTGGGTAAAAGCTTTGTTTACGCCGGATGCAAGTATTCGCATTTCAGCTGTCCAGGCAACAGCCTTGAACAGCAGCGTACGAGCTTGGATGCGTAATCTGCATGCAGCTGGTGATAATTACTTCCGGGTCGCCTTTCAATTGATTTCACCTGAAAATCAGGTTGCAACGCCGGATCAAAAAAGCTGGCAGATACGCTATATGTTGCAATCTCGTGATAATCCCAATTTGCTTATCAATGCTGAACAAATTTGGAATACACGTACTGCCACGCTCATGGTTGAAGGTCAACGTTGCGAATTACCGCAGGAAAAATTATTAATGGGTTTGGGCTACGTTCTCCGGCACTTTGAGCCGATCATTGAAAGCCTTCAAAACCGTTATCCGACAGAAGCTCAGGTAGACACACATGAGGCATATCGGTTCTTAAGAGAAACCACTCCCTTACTGGAAGAAGCCGGGTTTGGAATCATCGCACCGGAATGGTGGGATCAAAAAGGCGCTCGATTAGGCGTTCACTTGCAATTGACACCCACGACTCAAAAACCAGGAGCAAAAATTCCGACTGGAAAATTAAATCTTGATTCCCTGGTCAATTACCGCTGGGAACTTTCCATTGGTGAAACGCGCTTATCTAAAGCGGAGTTCGAGGCACTAGCTTCACTTAATGAACCTCTGGTCCAATTGAATGGACGTTGGGTGCAATTGGATTCTGACCAGGTACAGGCTGCACGACGATTCTGGGATACCCAGGGTCAGGATGGCCAAATGGGACTATTGCAAGCTGCCCAATATGTTCTGGGTGGGCAGGCAGGTGCAGAAGGTTTGCCGATCGACGGAGTCAATGCAGATGGCTGGGTGGCGGAATGGTTGAATGGTCTGGAAGACCACGAAAAAATGATTCTCCTGCCACAACCCATCACATTAAACGGTCAATTGCGACCCTATCAAAAATATGGCTTTTCCTGGTTAACGTTCTTCCGTCGCTGGGGGCTTGGAGCTGTTTTGGCTGATGATATGGGTCTTGGAAAAACCATCCAGGCATTAGCGCTCATACTCAACGAAAAAGAAAACTATGGAGAAAAATTACCCGGTCCAATTCTTTTGGTTTGCCCTACATCAGTTGTAACTAACTGGCAACGGGAAGCTCATCGCTTCGCGCCTTCCATCAAACTATTAAAACATCAAGGTCCGGAAAGGTTAAGGGACCGGTTATTTACACAAGCTGCTAAAAATTCCGATCTGGTGATCACAAGTTATCCCCTACTCAGACAGGATGTGGATACATTTCAATCCATTCATTGGCACGGGATCATTTTGGATGAAGCACAAAATATCAAAAATCCTGCAGCGAAACAAACACAGGCAGCCCGTGTTCTCAAATCAGATTTCCGGTTTGCATTAACCGGAACACCGGTGGAAAATCGATTAATGGAATTATGGTCGATCATGCAATTCCTCAACCCGGGATATTTAGGAGCAAAAGATCATTTCCGGCGTGAATTTGCTGTACCGGTGGAAAGATTCCGTGACCCGGATGCAACCAGTCAATTACGCGGACTTGTCACGCCATTCATCCTGAGACGCGTGAAGACTGATCCCAGTGTCATCACCGACCTGCCTGAGAAAATCGAGACCAAAGCATACTGTAATCTAACAGAAGAACAAGCCAGCCTGTATCAATCGGTGGTCACCGATGTGATGGAAAAAATTGCAGGCAGTGAAGGGATCGAGCGACAAGGTCAGGTCCTGGCATTATTGACCAAGCTCAAGCAAATTTGTAATCATCCGGTCCATTACCTTCAGAAAATAAATGGCAAAGTTCCCGGAAACAAGGAAATTCATGACCGTTCCGGAAAACTAAAACGTCTGGTGGAAATGCTGGAAGAAATTGTTCTGGTGGGAGATCGTGTTTTGATCTTTACCCAGTTTGCAGAAATGGGAAAAATATTGAATTCCTATCTGCCGACAAAAATAAACGGACAAGTACTTTTTCTGTACGGCAATACGCCGATCAAAATGCGTGATCAGATGATCAAACGATTTATGGAAGAAGAAAACGGACCGCAAGTGTTCATTTTGTCCTTAAAAGCTGGCGGTATCGGTTTGAATTTGACACGCGCCAATCATGTCATCCACTTTGACCGCTGGTGGAACCCGGCCGTTGAAGACCAGGCTACCGATCGGGCATTCCGCATCGGTCAGAATCGCAACGTCATGGTGCACAAGTTTGTATGTGTTGGTACGCTGGAAGAACGTATTGATGAAATGATTGAATCCAAAAAAGGTTTGGCAGAAATCATTATCGGCAGCGGGGAAAATTGGATCAGCGACCTCTCAACAGAGGAATTACAGGATCTGGTTCGTTTGCGGTACCAGGATTAGGAGGCAGGATGTCTGATAATGATCAAAATTTAAAACCGAATACTGAATCCACTTCCGAAACCGGACAACCTGCTAACGGTAGTAAAGTCATATCAAAACCATCAACCGAACCACAACAAAATCGCCAAGATCGCAACCAAAATCGTTCCTCTCAACAGCAAACCGACCCGCGAAATCAAAACCGGAATTCCCAGAACCGTCAGGGACGTGGTAATCAGAAAAACAATCCAAGAAATCGACCTGGTGGACAAAGAAGACAGTCCAACAGAAACACAAATACCAATCAACAAGGTGCTGTCAACGGACAACAAAATGGTGAACAGGTAAAAAATCGGCAGGACCATCATCCACGACCGAATGGAGAAAGAAACGAGCGCGTTGACCGTGGAAATGGCGAAAGAAACAATGTAGATCGTAATGGGGTCAGCACCGAACCCTGGGGTATGAACCCCAGACGGACAATAACAGGCATCCAGACCCGCAGCCAGCGCGGAGAATTTGCTAAAAACTGGTGGGCACGCCGCTGGTTGGAGGCATTGGAACGATTAATGCTGGGTGTACGACTTACTCGTGGCCAACACTATGCCCGTATTGGTCAAATTGTTTCAATGGAGGAGATCAAAGGTGGGGTTGCCGCCCGTGTTCAGGGATCCCGACCGAAACCTTATCGCGTAACCATACAACTCACACCTTTCAACAACAAACAATGGGAAAAAGTATTCGACATTCTTTCCGATAAAGCAATTTATGTGGCACAACTTCTGGCTGGAGATATGCCCCAGGATATTGAAGAAGTATTCAATCATGCTGACGTAAGTCTCTTCCCGTCCCGAACCATCGATTTACAGACGAAATGTACCTGCCCGGATAAAATCACACCCTGTAAACACGTCGCAGCAACACATTATATTCTTGGAGATCGCTTCGATGAGGATCCGTTCCTGTTATTTCGCATGCGTGGTAAATCTCAGGAACAGATCATGGAAGCGTTGCGGCAGCGTCGTGGAGCTGATATTGACATTGATTCAAATTACCAGCCATCATCCAATTGGCAATCACAACCGGAACCTTTACGCTTTCCGGAAACACTGGAGCATTTTTGGGATGCCGGTCATGAATTAAATCTGGTCAATGTACAGGTCCGCATGCCGCATATTCCACAACCTTTATTAAAACGACTGGGTGAACCGGAAGTTGCTTCGCAATTGACACTACAAGGGCAACTGGAAGAATCATATAACGCCATCAGCCAATTTGCAATCATGATTGCCTTTGCAGATACATCCGGAGGCGCAGCCAATGGCAATGGGGAAGAAGAAGCTTAATTTTTCACTGAGGCGGGTTAATTCCTTGACAGACCACCCCTGCCGCGTTAGAATATTGGTCATTAAGCCGAGTTAGCTCAGTTGGTAGAGCACACGACTGAAAATTGTGGTGTCCGCAGTTCGATTCTGCGACTCGGCACTCAGGCGCCAATTGGCGCCTGAATTTTTTTAATCTATAAAATCATTAGTTTTTCCAGGGCATATCTTTGACCTATTTCCCGTCGGCATAATAAATTCAGTTTTTCTGTTAGAATCGAATTTATGAAAACCAAAAACATCATCATAGGACTGAGTGCAATTATTTTGATTGCGCTTACTCTGATTTTCGTTATTCCCAGAAAAATCAACATAAAAATAAATGGAACCGATCAAATCATTCAGACCCGGTCCTGGACGGTTGAAAAGGCTCTGGAAAAAGGAGGATTGACCATTCGCCCTGAAGATATGATCAATCCTGCTCCGGATCAGCTTTTATTGGGTGTTAAATCCATCCAGGTCGAATTAGCCCGTGAAGTCAATATTTCCGTATCTCCAACCGGAGAAAGCATCTCCTTTACTTCTGCTGAACGCAATTTGGATGTATTGATAAAAAAAGCAGATATCACA
>CAZPIM010000063.1:0-8618 GCA_964586385.1 uncultured Anaerolineaceae bacterium | reverse complement strand
TAGAGGTGACTATTCGTCGTGCCCGCCCGGTGAGTATCCAGGTAAAAGACCAAACGGTGTCTGTTGAAAGTGCCGGATTAACAGTCGGTGAAGTCTTGTCCGATGCCGGAATTAGTTTGCAAGGATTGGACTACAGCACACCACCCGATGGCGAGACTCTGACAGAGAATGCACCCATTCAAGTCGTTCGGGTTCGTGAAGAAGTCCTTCAGACTCAAACACCAATTCCATTTACCAATGAATATATTCAATCAGACCAGGTAGAGTTGGATAAAACGGAAATCGTCGAGCCGGGGGAATTTGGTCTGGAAGTTACCCGAACGCGCATCCGGTATGAAGATGAGCAGGAAACATCCAGATCGGAAGAAGTAACCTGGATTGCAAAACAACCCAAGACCCAAAAAACCGGACGTGGTACGCAGGTGATGGTACGCACGTTGGATACCCCGCAAGGACAAATTGAATACTGGCGCACCGTGAATGTGTATGCTACATCTTATTCGCCCTGCCGCTCCGGTACCGACACCTGTTATCCTGGTACGTCCAGCGGTTTACCGGTTCAACAGGGAGTGGTTGGTGTAACCCGTGCCTGGTACAATCTCATGGTCGGGCAGCGTATTTACGTGCCAAATTATGGTATCGCGACCATTGCAGATGTTGGCGGCGGAATTCCGGGAAAATATTGGATTGACCTGGGATATTCTGACGATGATTATGTGCCCTGGTACTTCAACGTGACCATCTATTTCTTAACACCTGTCCCGGATAATATACCTTGGATCCTACCTTAATTCCCCTTCCGATTAATGTGGTGCAATTGCTCAGGCACCATCATCTTTCCCCACGTAAGAGTCTGGGGCAAAATTTTTTGGTCGATCATTCCGCTCTCGAAAAAGTCATAGATGCTGCAAATATCGATCCGCAGGATGAAGTACTGGAAATCGGGGCCGGATTAGGTTCGTTAACTCGTTTTTTGGCTGCAACCGCTGAAAGGGTTGTAGCTGTTGAATTGGACCGGCACCTGATACCAATTTTGGAAGATGTTCTGGGAAGCGAGGGTAATGTTGAATTAATCCAGGCGGACATCTTAAAGTTGGATCCTGCCAGCATTATGAAAAACAATGGATACCTGGTTATAGCCAATATCCCTTATTACATAACTTCTGCCATCATCCGGCATTTGCTCGAGTCTGAAAAAAAACCGAAGCGATTAGTCCTGACGATTCAAAAGGAAGTTGCTCAGCGTATTTGTGCACAACCCGGAGATTTGAGTTTGTTGGCACTCAGTGTTCAGGTTTATGGTCAACCAGTGATTGTGGCTAAGATTCCTGCCGGTGCCTTTTATCCGCCACCAAAGGTTGATTCCGCGGTCATACGCGTGGATCTGTTCCAGAAACCAATAATTCCCCTGCAGCAAATGGAAACGTTCTTTTTAATGGCAAAAGCTGGTTTTGGGCAAAAAAGAAAAATGTTGCGCAAATCCCTTTCATCCGGGTTGGGGTGGAGCGCAGATGATATGGAAGAACTGCTAATAAAAAGTGATATCGACCCTACCCGCAGAGCAGAAACGCTTTCTCTGCCCGAATGGAAAGTATTGACAAATCTATTTTGGAATCAAAGCCATTCTACGTAAATGGGAGATTCAGGGAATATTCGTTATTTTTCCTGAACGGTCAATTTTTGATCGAGATCGCGATACATGCCCAATAATACCCAGGTACGAAACGCTGCTTCAATTTGAATGCGAAATGACATTTTCGAGACACCCCAGCGTCTGTCCGCAAAATGGATTGGAATCTCTTTACATTTAAAACCTAACCTTGTAGCAACATAACCCATTTCAACCTGAAAAATGTAACCATTCGAGCGAACACGTTCCAATGGCATGGCATTCAACGTCTCTTTACGCCAAAGACGATAGCCCCCGGTCACGTCACGTATTTTCATTCCTAAAATTGTCCTGGCATAAAAATTTCCAAATCCGGAAAGACCTTTACGCCAGGCAGGCCATTTCTCATCCAGACTTCCGCCTTTAACATAACGGGAACCCAGTACAAAATCACAGGAATTGAGAGTTTGTAACATTTCCGGTAATTTTTCAATCGGATGGGAAAAATCTGCATCCATCTGGCCAATAAAATCTGCACCATTACGGATGGCTTGATGAAATCCTTGAATATAGGCACTGCCGAGACCAAGCTTTCCTTTTCGGTGCATGACTTGCACTTTGCCATTGGTTTCTGTTTTTAGTTTCTCTGCGATCTCACCGGTTCCATCCGGGCTGTTATCATCCACCACTAAAATATCGATATCGACGGGCAAAGCGAAAACCGCTTCTACAATTTTTGGTAAATTTTCTGCTTCATTATAAGTTGGAATTACGATGGTTGTTTTCAATATTCACCTAATTTGTAAAATGATCAAGATCATTTAATACTTTTTGGAGACTCTCTTTTTTTGGATCAATTACCCAGGAATGAATTTTATAGCTGAGTAAAGGTTCACTTTCCACATAAACATTTTCACGTTGTGACTGGAAATAATTAAAGGATTTCGACAAACGCTGGTGAACGTCCGAAACGATCGATTCTACTTTATTTTCGGGAGCAGTCAAAACGAAATTCAACCTGCCCCAGTTTGCAAGCGTTTCATCCACGCTAATATTTTGAGCCATGGCATCTTTCATGATCATTGCCACAGCCCTTAAGATTTCATCGGCTGCCATAAATCCAAACTGGTCGCGAAAAGCATCCAGATTTTGCACCAGAATTAGAACAACACCAAAATTGCCATCCATCAGATGATATTCCAGATTTTCCGTGAAAAGCTGCCTTTCCGGAAGACCAGTGATGGCATTCATCATGGTATAACGGCTGTGGCGCATGAGCACATTGCGTATTTTCAGGCGTAATTCCTGAAAATCAAAGGGCTTGGTAATATAATCTTCCACACCTAAAGCCAGACCGCGTAAACGATCTTCTCGGTGGCGTAATTCGGTTAAATATATAATCGGAATGTCCTGCGTTTTACGATTACTCTTCAAACGCTGCGCAACTTCAAAACCATCCATATCCGGTAATCTTATATCAAGAATAATGATGTCGGGCAGCTCATTCTGGCATAATTTTATGCAATCTTCACCCCAGTTAACGGTTAAAATCCGATAGCCCTGAACATTAAAATATGCATTCAGCATATCCGCAATATCCAGATCATCCTCAACAATCAAAATGGTCGCGGGATTTCGGTTTTCCACAGTTATGATTTTGTCTTCTCCTTCAAAATTTGAAATTCGCAGACATCATGCCCGGAAGCGATGCATCTTGTTTCTTTGACTTCAAACTCCGTGCCGCCGGAGACCCATTTTAAACCCTGAAAAATCAAGCCTGTGGCAATGTAACAACAAGCCTGGTCGGAATGACGTCCATAACAAATCGGGCATTTATGGATTGTATAAATAAAATGATCTTCTTTCTCAATGACGGTTGATAATTGGTCACTGGTTTGAGAAAAAATGCGCGCCATGGCTGGCAAACCAATTTTTACTTTGGTATGCAATGGTAAAACTTTAAAAGCCAGATCACCAGCACCAGCCAAAGCACCAAAATTATTCAACCCCGTTTCAAAGGTAGCCTTACCGGCGCGTAAAGCCAGGTCACGCCCACCACGAGGACCGTACAATTCTTCCAGCGCTCCCCAAATGGACGAAAACCAGGCAAAATCGAATTCACGGTTTAAATTATCAGGAGGGTAATTTTCATAAAGTTTGGATAAATTGGCGAGATTGAGAACCGCATTGACACCATTCTTACCCATCACTTTTTCGAGGGCAAGCAAGGCGATGCGTGCTATTTTATTGGGATAAAACAGTCCACTCTCTGGGATTGGGTCCATATTGGTCCGAACTTAGATAAGTTTCGTAAGATCTTCCGCCGCGCGACGCATATCCAAAAATATAAGACCTAATTTTGCTTGTTCACGCGCCAAAGCAGTAAGAACTGCATCTTCTCCGACTGACATGAGGACCACGTAACCTTGTGCGCCTTTTATATAGACCTGTGCCAAAGAGCCACGGCCAAGTTCCGTTGCAATCCGTTCACCTAAAGAAAGCATTGCAGCTGACATTGCCGATACGCGATCTTCTTCTACGCCCTGCGGTAATGCGGAAGCAATCGTCAAACCATCCACACTAACAATCGCAGAAGCTTCAATATCGGGTGAAGAAGCTTGTAGATCTCTTAACCGTTCGACCATGAGTTGAGTTCTTGATTTAGTCAAAGTGATGCTCCTGATGAAAAATTTAAATGGATAAAGAGCTGGAATTTACAGTGATTAACTCTAGCATACTCAAAAGTGCGTGTCAAGAAAACGAAGGTTACCTTTTGACTCATTCAGATGGTTTCTCACACTGTCTTATTTTTGTTACAGTGCCCTATTTTTTTTGAAATTTGAGGCACTTGACGAAAAAAAAACTCGATGCTATACTTTCGAAACATTAACAAAGGCATATCGTTTATATACGCGGGCATGGTTCAGTTGGTAGAATGTCTCCTTGCCAAGGAGAAGGTCACGGGTTCGAGTCCCGTTGCCCGCTCACAACAATCTCTCGCGGCGACGTGGCCAAGTTGGCAAGGCAAGGGTCTGCAAAACCCTCATCACGAGTTCGAGTCTCGTCGTCGCCTCTAAAAAAGTAATGACCATCCATGTAAAAACGCCTTTATGGCGTTTTTTTTTACCAGCCGGCTGAGGCTGGAAGATCGGATAAGCTCAGAATAGTTTCATCCAATAATCGGACGATATCAGGAAATTGTTCCGGTAATATGTGTATTTGCAGTGTCTGATAAAATGCATCCGGTAATACAAATCGGGCAATTCGCCAATCCGAGGTTCTAGGTCCAGGTTGAATATACTCCAGCAACGCCACAACTGCCTGCCATTTTTCATCACGCGTTGCAGAAAATTCAGATAATAACGTGTTAGTAACTGGCAAGTCTTCATTAGCTTTCGCCAATTGCAATTGCTGTTCCGGTTCATTCAGCCAGCGAATAAATATCCAGGAGGCAAGTTCCTGGGCTTTATTGGACCGCAGGATGCCAATCGATGATCCTTGTGAAAGTACGGTCGGATCCCCTGATTCTGAAAGGTAAGGCAAAACAGCCCATTGATCTTCATTACCGGCATTTTGCATCGCATTTTCAATGTAAGGCAGATCATTTAAGTCTGCACTGATCAAGAGCGCCTGGCGGTTGGCAAAATATTCATAGGGAGTAGGGTTTCGACTGACCCAGGCACATCCATCATCGAAAAGTTTTCGTATGTATGCAAATGCTTTGATTGTTTGCGGTTGGTTGTACTGGTAAATCATTTCCTTTTCGGGAAAATCGGCAATACCAAACCCACGAAACCAACTCAACAAAACCAGGTCACTTCGGTTAATGATCCAGCCACCCATACCGTTATTATCAATACGATTGTCGTGAGCTAATGCCGCACCGGCAGCACATGTTTGTGTATTAAACTGCAAATAATTTACGGGAGGACT
The DNA here is from genome assembly GCA_964586385.1 of uncultured Anaerolineaceae bacterium. GTDB lineage: Bacteria > Chloroflexota > Anaerolineae > Anaerolineales > Anaerolineaceae > UBA6170. The sequence goes on along the minus strand of CAZPIM010000063.1, from coordinate 3,076 downwards.
GGCAAAACCTAAATCTTTTGCCCATGTCTGGTTATATAACAGAAAATGAACATCCCGGGAAATGGGAATACCCAATTGCTCACCATTCACAATGTCCTGTTGCCAAAACGGAGGAAAAAAATCCTCCAAAGTACTTGCATCCAGACCAAGAGTCGAATCCTGAATATATTTATCCAGACTTAATAAGTACCCTTGTTTAAACCAATACGCTAATTCTTCGATGGGTGCAATCACTACTTGTGGTCCGTTGCCAATCACAATACCGGCTTCGCTTTGTTGAAAAACCTGCTGCGCACTTCCCATTCCCTGTGCAGTAACCTGGATTTCCCATTGGTTTTCTGCATTAAATTGAGACACAAGTGTTTCCATCTGAGCGGCAATTTCACCACTCCAGGGATGAACCAGGCTGATTTTTGTATCCTTTAGATCTTCATCCGCAAGAAACCAATCCGGCTGCTGTGTCGCTGTTGGGGTCAAAGTTGGTAATGGCGTACTTATTTTTGTAGGGCTGGCTTTTTGGGTTGGGGATGATTCAGGCGTAACTATTACAATCGTCTCAGGTTTACAGGAGGAAAGCAAAATAATACCGGTTACCAATATGGCAACAAATACCCATCGGTTAAGAATTTGTGTTCTCATCGTTAATAATGAAAGATTTTTTGTTTTCTGCAAAGTTATCAGAATCTTTTGCATTGCCCGGTTTCCATTCGGTCAATTATATAGGAATTTCGCCTATAACTGAAGTGTTCCGGATATGCCTTTTTTAAGTTTGTATAACAAGATTCTGGAGAGAACTTTCAAGCATGCATGTGGTGGGGAAAGAAATTTTTCCCCACCACAATTTTTTTGCCTAGCCCCTTAATTTTGCGCCTAATTCTCTTTCCAAACGTTTGACAATTTTATTGCGGAGTGATGTGGATTCAGTTGCGCTCATGGTGTGATCTAACGGTTGATAGGTCATACTATAGGCCAAACTCTTTTTGCCACTCCCGATTTGTTCACTACGAAATACATCGAAAAGACGAACGTCGGTCAGGATTTTTCCACCTGTCTGTCGAATGAGTAAATCCACCTGATCTGCAGAAATTTCTTCATCAACAATTACTGCAATATCCTCCAGAACCGGTGGGAAAACAGGCACTGCATTTGTTTCAAACCGTTGTGGAATAATTTTAATCAACGATTCCAGATCAATATCAGCGACCAGTACTACAGGTGCAAGAAAATCAAAGTTTTCTTTTACTTTCGGATGGATTTCACCAAGTATACCTACCACCTGTTCACCGATTTTAATTTGAGCACATTTCCCGGGGTGCATACTGGCATGCATCGCCGGCTCAAACACAACCCGGTTGAGATGCAGACTGGATAATAGACTTTCTAATATACCTTTAAGGTCAAAGAAATCCATCAACCTTGTTTCGGGCGAATCCCAGGCAGGTATTTCCTTTTTCCCCGTCATGGCAATTGCCAGGCGACGTGGTTCTTCCGGTAAATTTTGACCTTCTACCGGAAGAAAAACCGGAGCGATTTCGAAGAATGCCAGCCGATCTCTTAAGCGTGAATTTTTCTCCAGGATTTCAAGTACGGATGCCAATAAATCCCGCCGCATCACCGATCGATCCGGAGCGCTGGGATTCTTCAACCGCACATACTCCACCGGTTCTCGGATTACATCATTTGGAAGCATCCGATTCTCACGATCAACCGATGTCAGGCGATACGTATTTACTTCCTGCAAACCCAACTCGACCAATAGGTCTTTGACCCGGTCTTCAAGCTCCAGGGAAATATTATTTCTTTGCAGCGGGAGATCATCCGCCAGATCGGTCTCAGGAATGTTGTTATAGCTATAAATTCTGGCGATTTCTTCAATTAAATCCGCTTTTCCAACTTCGCCGGTACCGATATCGAGACGGGAAGGAGGTGTTTTTGCAACGACGGCATCATCTATTATTTGGCACTGGAATTCAAGCCTGGTCAGAATATTCGCCATTTGAGCCGGCGAAATCTCAATTCCTAATTTGCGTTTTACATCTGCAACTGTCAATTTAACTTCCGGGTCAACAGGAGGTTGTGGGTAATTGTCAACCAGTCCTTGATATATGATTCCGCCACCCCATTCCTGCATACGTTCCAAACACAAATCGATTGCCCAGGTCGCCAGGGCAGGATGAACACCACGGGAAAAGCGGTAGCCTGCTTCGGAATTGAGATGCAACGAGGTTGAGGTTTTCCGGACGTTGATAAAATTCCAGCTCGCACCTTCCAACAGGATGTTCCTTGTCTGTGGAGTAACTTCGCTCTCCAAACCACCCATCACACCTGCCAGAGAAAGTGGCCCTGCTGTATCCGTCACTAATATGGCATTCGAATCCAACCGGCGTTCCACATTATCGAGGGTTGTCAGCATTTCTCCTTCATCCGCGGCTCTTGTAATAATGGTAGGTGCTTTTCCACCGGCACGTTTGATCAAAATATCATAATCAAATGCATGTAAAGGTTCGCCCGTTTCCAACATGACGTAATTGGTGGCATCAACAATGGCATTGATCGGACGCATACCAGCTAAACGAAGTCGCCGTTGTACCCAATAGGGAGAGGCTTTCGTCTGAACATCTTTGATTAATCCGAGGGCGAACCTGGGATTTAAGGATGGATCTTTTATTTCAATAAAAGCATTTTCACCAATCTCCGGTCCGGTAGAAGGAACCTGGCGTTTGGGGAATTTCAAGGCTTTTTCGGTTACAGCAGAGAGTTCTCTGGCAACACCAACCACACTCGCATCCCGGATCATGTTCGGCAGGATCGATATTTCAAATACTGAGTCTCCCATATAATCGACCAACGGCATACCTGTCGGGGCGTCATCATCCAGGAAAATGATCCCTTCATGCTCCTCGGAGATGCCCAATTCTTTTTCCGAACAGACCATGGAGAACGATTCAACGCCACGAATTTTCGTGCGTTTGAGCTTTGTTAATTCAAAACCAGGCTTATGTCCATCATAGATTACAGCACCTTCACGGGCATAGGCAACTTTGATGGGTTTTGATAACGGTCCCTGCCCCTTGAA
>CAZPIM010000062.1:10846-15995 GCA_964586385.1 uncultured Anaerolineaceae bacterium | reverse complement strand
ACCACTGACCTCCGGGTTATGAGCCCGACGAGCTGCCTCTGCTCTACCCCGCATCGTTTTTCTTAACGGTTGGAATTTTACCCTATTGTTCTTTTTCCGTCAAGTTGCTTGTTTTGTTGTACAACCCTTAGCGTTTCTTGAAAACAATATGGATCGGCGTACCGGAAAACGGATACTCTTCCCTAATTTGTTTTTCCAGAAAGCGCACAAACGTAAAGTGAGCCAGCTTTGGTTCATTACAATAAATCAGGAAAGTTGGCGGATCCGAGCGTACCTGCGTACCGTAGTACATCTTAAATACACGACCTGCTTGCGATGGTGTGTGTAAATCCTGGGCATGCTGGATGATTTTGTTCAAAGTGGATGTGGTCAGGCGAGCCAAACGCTCTTCCTGGACCTTCAAAGCCAGCGGCATTACCTGGTCGACACGCTGCCCGGTTTTGGCGGAAATAAAAATCAAAGGCACATAACTCATAAAGCTCAAATCTTCCCGAATTTTATCGGTGAAGGTTTGCATGGTGAAAGTATCCTTTTCGATCGCATCCCATTTATTAACCACCACGACCGTGCTTTTTCTTTCTTCCAGGATAAACCCGGCGATATGTGCATCCTGGGCTGTGATGCCATCAACAGCATCAATCATTAATAGGGCGACGTCCGCCCGTTCAATGGCTTTCATAGACCGCAAGACCGAGTATTTTTCCACACCCGGTTCCACTTTCCCACGCCGCCGTATACCGGCAGTATCAATCAATGTGACCGGAATTCCTTCATAATCAATCTTGCTGTCAATCGCATCGCGTGTAGTGCCTGCGATGGGCGAAACGATCATACGATCTTCACCGACCAGTTTATTCAACAAGCTGGATTTGCCGACATTTGGTTTCCCGACCAGGGCAATCTTGACCGAGTCATCTTCTTCTTCCTCTTCTTCTTTCGGGAAGCTGTTTACCAGGGCATCCAGAAGATCTCCGGTTCCGGTTCCATGAACGGAGGAAATTGCATAGGGTTCACCCATCCCCAATTCATAAAAATCCAATGCCGCTTCACGAAATCCTTTGCTATCTGCTTTATTTACGACCAGCAAGATCGGCGGGTACCATTCCCCATTAACTTCACGTTGCTGCCGGCGTAATATCTCCGCTACCTCATGATCCGCAGGGGTGACACCACTGATGGCGTCAACAACGAATAAGATCACATCTGCATCAGAAATGGCAATAAAAGCCTGTTGCTTGATATCCTGGATAAAATCTGCTGATCCAATGGATAAGGGGGATTTACTGGATCCGGTGGTTGGGTCGATACCACCTGTATCGACAATGTAAAAAGGATGACCGGTCCACTCTGAGTCTCCCATCATACGATCTCTTGTTGTACCCGGGACTTCATCTACAATCGCCAGACGTTCTCCTGCCAGGCGATTAAAAAGCGTACTTTTTCCGACATTTGGTCTTCCAACCAAAGCCACAATCGGTTTGTTCATATTTCACTTCCTTAATTAACCACCTGGCGTAGCAGGGGGTGCGATTATGATCTGCACATCAATGAATTCAGGCTGAACACTGGTGACAGTCGTCTCGCCGAACATCAATTCTACCATTGGTTGGAGTTGATAGGTACCTATTTTGAAATTTGTCAGGTCCAACGTGACTCTTATATCGCTTAATTGTATTAAATCCAATTCCGGAAGGGGGCCGGATAGAATGATTGTGATCGTTTCCGGCGAAAGAACAGCCTTTAAATTGGCAGGCAAACCAATGACTTCGATGGGAATATTAGCGACCGGTAGGCTGCTTTGTACAGCAGCGACGCTTACACGTACTAAAACGGTGGTTTTATCGCCAACGACAGAGACGCCATCCGGCAAGTCTAATTGCATGGAAACGTCAACATCATCTTTTAAACCTTCCAAATTGAAAGGTTTGGTTTGCACAAAGCCCGGCAATTCGTTAACAATATCAGGGTTTGGTGAAAAGACCGTCACAGCCAGTGGAAATACTGAGATGTTGGTCATACGATAACCATCCGCAACCTGGCCTTCCACCTGAACTGATACGATCACATTGCGGTATCCATATTTTTGGGTTACTTTCTGGTCAACTGTTACCTGATCCGGTGTGATTGTTACCGTATCCAACGGATTTCCGTTCACATCCAGGGCGACCAAATCCAATGTTCTGGTGATATTTTCAACTGCCTGGGTGATATCCAACGTGGCTTGCACCCGATCTACGATTTCGACCTGCGAGGTTGGTCCAGAAATTGTGGCTTGTTCAACATTCAGTACCGGATCTTCCGCCTGATATCCCACTGCCAGATCCCCGTGCGTAATTAGTTGCACCGGGATTACCCGAGCCAATAACGATTCCAGCTTAATATCCAGCGTGCGCGGTGAATAGGTTACGATTTGAACCGGTCTGGCCGCTATTTGGATTTGAACATCAACTTCATGTTCACCTGCATCCAACCCGGAGAGGTCCACTACCGCGCGGATAGGAGACTGCGAAATTAATAAATTTGTCCAGACGCTTTGTGGTGCGCTGAGTGTGATGGTAATGGAGTTGGGAATATCTGTCACCAGCACCAGACCCGTATCCTGGCCAATAACCTCAATCGGAATGGATCTTGGGAATAACCTGGCTTCGGTCGGGTCCTTGGCAGTTACTGCCAAAATCCATACGGTGACAGCCAACATTACAGCAGTTAACAGGCTTGGAAGAGATTTACTTAATTTGCGCAGAGATTGCATCACCATGATTAATCTTCCTCCACCTTATCGTGCTGGGGGAGTTTAATTTTCCAGCCAAAAATGCTGATCGAGTCACGCGCAACCGGTGCCGGGCGATAAAACGCAACCAGCATGTTTTCAAGCCGGTCACTATCCAATCCCCTGATCATTCTTCCACCCTGCGCTACAGAGATGGAACCGGTTTCTTCGGATACAACCACGACAATGCCATCACAGGCTTCCGAAGTTCCCAATGCAGCACGATGGCGAAGACCCATTTGTCGTTCCGGGCTTCGATTTAAAATACCGCTGGCCGAGAGTGGCATCACACAGGATGCTGCCACAACGCGATGATCGGAAACGATTACTGCACCATCATGCAAAGGGGTATTTGGGTAGAAAATTTGAAGAAATAATTCAGGGGTAACCAATGCATCCAGATGTACACCTGTGTTGACATATTCTTTTAGCGAATCATAACGTTGGAGCACAATCAGGGCACCATGACGGCGGGCAGAGAGCCGGGTGCAGGCGGTCGCGATTGCATGCATGGTTTTATTCAGCGCTTCCAGCGAGGATTCTTTTGGTGTAAACAGCGTTGTGGACCCTGCCCTACCGATTCTTTCCAACCCGCGTCGTATTTCCGGGGCAAATATTACCGGGATTGCCAGTAATAAAGCAGGTAGGGATGTTTGAATTAACCAGGAAAACGCAGGAAGATCAACAAAACTGGTCAGGAGTGCTAAAAGGATAATCAGCAGAACGACACCACGCAACAAAACAGTCGCTTGTGTATCCCGCAGTAGAATGAGAATGCCAAAAAAAATCGCTGCGACCAGGGCTATGTCAATAATACTTAGCCAGTCCAATCGTTGAAAAATAAAAAGGATTTCGTTAAGGAAATTTGGCAATTCTTAATCTCAGATCGGTCTTAAAATTCTATCAACTCGTAATTTTTTAAAAAACAATTGTGTATCGCCAGGTTTTGAATCCTGGGCTGCTTCAAACCAGGCACGCACCCCCAACGTCTCAGGTGTACGCTTTTCGTAACCCAACCGTTCCCAAATCTTTTCCTGATTTGACAAAAATGAATTCAAAAAGACAAGTGAAACTTCACATTGCAATTCACGGGATGCGTTTTCCATTTCATCGATCATCAAAGGTATGGCTTTATCAATTTGTAAAGCGGAATCCAATAACATATCCGTGGTACGTGATACCAAATTCTCCACCTGCCACCCCAAAAGCCCAACCGATTTCTCGCCGGCTCTCAATACTAAAAAGGCTTTCTCACCAAAGGCTTCCATAATATCGTTTCTGGTATAGCGGTGTCCATTAGCGCCGAGACGATTAAATAATGTGGCAATTTCCTCTGAGTTGCGGGGGTTCCCACGAATCACACTCAGTTCTCCCGATATCGTCTGGACACGTGCCATCGGTTCTTCCGCAATCTGTACGGAAGCGGGAACAATTTTTTGCCAATGGCGTAATACTTGTTTCCAGGTACCTTCGACGGACCCATCATTATTAATGACTACATTTGCGGCACCCATTTTGATGACTTGTGGAGATTGGCTGCGAATTCTTTGAATTGCTTCCTGCTCATCCATTTTTCGACGTTTTACTAAACGTTCGATCTGGATTTTTTCCGGAACATAAACAACCCAAATACTGTCTGAGCGATCTTTCAGATCACTTTCGAGCAATTTTATAGCTTCGATGACGACAACATTCTTTTTTGTCCGGCTGACCAGGAAGTCAACTGCCTGACCTACCAGCGGATGAACAATGTCTTCGAGAATTTTTAATGCCTGCGGATCACTAAAAACAACTTTTCCCAATCGTTGGCGGTCTATTTCACCATCCGAATTGAGGATCCATCGTCCGAATTGGGTCACAACCTGGTTATGCCCGGGAGCACCCCTGGCAATTGCCCGGTGGGATAACGCATCCGCGTCAATACCGAAAGCACCCAAGTGTTCCAACATACGTCTGACAACACTTTTGCCTGTTCCGATATTGCCGGTTAATCCGATGACTGTTTTACCAGGCCACTTACTCAATGAGTCTCCTTAAATAAATACATTCAGGTGCAATAATGAGTCCTACCTTAATTCATTTTAGCCTTGCCAGCCTTTAATGTCAAAGGTTTCTCAATTGTAACTACGCAATTTATTGACATTTTTACACGTTTTTTACTTAGGGGAAAAAATCCAGGTGCAGAATCGAAGTAAAAGAAAAAAGAATCTGCGAAAGAATTGAAAAATCCAGCTATAATTCCTTCCTATTTGAAAACCAAAAAATCAAGATTTCTATTACTTAAATGAGATCTTTTATTGAATATTATTTTTTCGATCGGGTTGGGAGAGATCATGCAAGAGAAAGAAACAAAAAATAATTGGCGACAACAGATTAAAA
>CAZPIM010000062.1:3815-10746 GCA_964586385.1 uncultured Anaerolineaceae bacterium | reverse complement strand
GGATTAATGTATGGGATTGGGTTGGGTATGGTGTATCGTGGAAAAGGCACCAGCGGCGGAAGTGACATTCTTGGCAGGATCTTAAATCACCGCTATGGAATCTCCATATCGTCTTCCTATCTGATCACCGATTCGATCGTCGTCTTGCTGGGTGGTTTTATTTTTGATTGGGAACGCGCGCTTTATGGCCTGGCTGTCATCTACGTTAGTGGGCTTGCAGCTGAGATTGCATTCGAAGGACGAGCCATTTACAGGACCGCTATGATCATCACAGATAAACCAGAGGAAATTTCAAAAGAAATTTTAGAAGTTTTGGAACGCGGTGTCACCTATCTACATGGCATGGGTGGATTTACGCATGAACAAAGAACGGTGATCTATTCGGTGATTACACAGTCCGAAGTTTCTCAAATGAAAGAAATCGTTACCGATTTGGATCCAAAAGCATTCATGGTCATTGGTCAGGTGCATGAAGCGCTTGGGGAAGGCTTTCATCCTCTAAAAGATCCCGGATAACTGAAATGAATCCGGTTTGTGATTATCTGACGATTTTATTTAAGAACCCAAAAATGATTCCAAATTGGCCAAGATGATACGTGAACATAATTAAAAAGTTACTATAGTGCAAGGGCTTAGAAAATTTATTGATTGCCAGAACCGAATCGGAGATGGTGAATAAAAATGCCCCCAGGCTGACAGAAACAGCGCTCAAAAATCCCCAATCCGGTTTGAACCATGTCAGTTGAGCAAAAAACAGCATACTGGTTATTGTGAACATATACAAAATGACCGGGATGGTCAATTTCCGGTTTTCAATTTTACGCCGCACACTGCGGACAATTCTTGGATAGATCAACACACCGAGCATGATCACGAAAGTAATGGGCAGGAAAATGAGTATATTAAAAACTATTTTTCCATGCAAAAATCCCGTCACGTAACAAAGATGTGCTAACAAAAAAGATGTCAATCCAGCGATAAAAAATCTTGGACGCAATAACAAGAAAATATCGCCCAATAACGAGAAAATTAACCCGGATCCAAACCAAACACCAGTTGAAGCCCATCCACCTTTCGTGCTGAACCAAATGATTAGCATTATTAAGGAAAGAGGCTTGGTGATAACCCGTACCCGATGCATTCTTTTCCCCGCGGCAATCCAATCGAGTAATGCAATAAGGAAGAAACCGACCAACCAAATCACTTAACTTTTTTCCTCTTTATTCGAATATCCCATCAAATTTAATGCGTCCGGGTTATTACGCCAATTCTTATGCACCTTAACCCGCAAATCCACAAAAACCTGTCTTCCTGTTAGTTCTTCGATTGCCTCTCGTGCAGTTGTTCCGATTGTGCGAATCATTGCACCTTGTTTGCCAATTAAGATGCCTTTTTGTGATTCCCGCTCAACAAATAAAGTTGCCATGACGTAGGCTTTATCATCTCCACGATCCTTGTATTCATCCAATCGTACAGCCACTGCGTGTGGTACTTCATCGGATAGGTGATGGAGGACAGCCTCACGAATTAACTCGATAGCGATATCCCTCTCATACAAATCGGTGATTTGGTCTTCATCATAATATTGTTGGCCTTCCGGAATAATCCCAACCACAGCCTGCATTAACTCGTTAATACCTGTATCCTGCGCTGCGCTGGTATAAAAAACCTGCATATCCGGGAGTAGTTCACAATAGTACTGTTCTCTTTGCGGTAATAAATCTGGATCTGTTAAATCAATCTTGTTCATCACCAGGAAAACAGTTGGTTTTGTTTTCATTTCCAGAATTCTTTCAGAAATCAATCGATCTTCTTTGGTTGGTAAATAGCTGGAATCGACGATCCAAAGAAGGAGATCCGCATCCAATAATGCCATTTCGGCTACCTGGTTCATATAATTTCCCAATTTATGCTGGGGAATATGGATTCCAGGTGTATCGATGAAGATAATTTGCGCTTCAGGTGTTGTTAAAATGCCTAATTGTTGTTTCCGGGTTGTTTGAGGTTTGGATGAAACTGCTGCAATCTTTTGTTTTAAGATTTTATTCAGCAATGTTGATTTACCAACATTAGGCCGCCCTATGACAGCCACAAAGCCAGATTTAAAACTTTTTAATTCGTCATTCATACTTGCACCTTTGTTTCTGGTTGGTTAACCATAATTACACCGCCTAAAATCATCACACCTGCAAGAATAACACGTACATCAAAGGGTTCTTTCAGAAACAGAATACCCAAAATGACCCCGGTTACTGGAAAAAGATAAGCTACCATGGACGTTCTGGTAGGACCAACCCGATGGAGTAAATCAAAAAACAATGTCAATGCCAAACAGGAACCGATGACACCCATCCAAATCGCTGCTAGCCAGGTTAATGGCATTTTCGGGATGACGAACCCACCTTCCATTATGATGGAAAAAGGTAATAAAATTATAAAGGCAGATCCCATTTGCAAAAAAGATTGCCATTCAGCTTCCAATTTTGGTGCTTTCTTACGGGCATAGACTGTTGCAAATGCATATGAAATAGCGGCTAACAACATCAGTATTTGACCGATACCAAAACTTCCAAATTTCTCGGAAACTTTATTGGACATCAGCAAAACCACACCCCCGAAACCTAACAACAATCCGAGAAATTTTAAGATCGTAATTTTTTCATCTGACAGAAAAAATGGTGAAATGATTAATGCAAAAAATGGAACGGTACTGTTTAAGATGGAAGCCATACCGGAAGAAATATATTTTTCACTCCAGGCAACCAATGCAAACGGTAAGGCAGCATTTAATAACCCCATCACAAAAAAGATACCAATATATTCTCTGGGGAATTGATTCATCTTTTTATATTTCAGCACGAACCATAAAGCAATCGTAGCAAATAAAGACCGGTACATCACAATTGTGAATGGATCGACTTCCCGAATGCCAAATTTCACCCACATAAAAGTTGATCCCCAAACCAACCCGATAAATATAAATTTAATCCAGTCTTTTGTCTTCAAAATAAATCCTTATCAATGCAATTGAAATGGTTTTTCTCATCGCAAGGATTGAGAAAGGGACTTTTTTTGAAAATCAAATCTTCAATCCCCACCCCTTTCTATTTTAACATAGTAAGCCAAAACCTCACTAAATTGAGCTTATTAGTCAGTTGTAGTATGGATTGTCAGGCAATTGGTAGCCGGGCGTAGGGTAAGCGTAGGGTAAGCGTCAAGTATTGTTCGATTTGTTCTGGTATTATGGTTATAACAAAAGGGCGACTTCTCTTCTTCTCCTCCTTAAATGAGAGCCGGGGGCGGCGTACCCGGCTCTCACTAATTTAACCCCCGATGATCCACCTCAATAAAAAATTGGCATATGCCAATTTTTCGTTTAAAATAGAGTTGTATCAAATTATGGAAGGTGGACAGATATGGCTAACAGAAAAGATTTTTATATCGGGCGAAAATTTGACCCAAGTACAAAATCATTGACTTCTGAAGCAATCCAATACGATCCTTCAGATCTAACAACACACATGTTCGTTACAGGTATGACAGGCTCCGGAAAAACAGGACTCTGCATTTCCATCATGGAAGAAGCCGCATTGCAGAAAATACCTGCAATCATCATTGATCCGAAAGGGGATTTAACAAACCTCCTCTTGCACTTTCCGCAGTTTTTACCTTCCGACTTTGAACCCTGGATCGATCCGGAAGCTGCCAAGAGGGATGGAAAATCCACTGCAATGATGGCTGAAGAAACAGCCGCAAATTGGAAAAAAGGCCTTTCAGATTGGGGCATTGGCGCAGAGGAATTGGCGGAATTATCAAACAATATTGATTTCTCCATCTACACGCCTGGTTCGACCAGCGGAATCCCGGTGAATATCCTTTCTTCTTTTAAAGCGCCTGAAATTTCCTGGGAAGAAAACCAGGAAAATCTACGCGAACAAATCTCATCCAACATCACCGCCTTACTGGGATTGATTGGTTTTACTGATATCGATCCTCTCAGTTCCCGTGAACATATCCTATTGGCAAACATCATGGAGCATTTTTGGAGTCAGGGTATCAATTTCGATCTAACAGATTTGATCCTGCAGACCCAAAGTCCTCCATTCGAACGTCTGGGAGCATTCCCTATCGAAAAGCTGTTCCCTGAAAAAGATCGTCTTGCATTGGCAATGCGGTTAAATAACTTCCTGGCGTCACCATCTTTCCAAACCTGGTTGCAAGGTCAGAGTTTGGATATCCAACAAATTTATTTTTCTCCCAATGGAAAACCAAGACATAGCATTTTCTACCTGGCGCACCTTTCTGAAAATGAACGCATGTTTTTTGTAACCCTCCTTTATGGTGCTGTCGAGAGCTGGATGCGGAAACAGACCGGTACAAGCGGATTACGGGCTCTGGTCTATTTTGATGAGATTCTTGGGTACTTGCCTCCGATCGGGAATCCACCCTCACATTCTGTAATGCTCCGGATGTTAAAACAAGCACGTGCCTTCGGGGTCGGATTAATCCTTTCCTCCCAAAATCCGGTAGACCTGGATTATAAAGCCCTGTCCAATGCCGGAACCTGGATGATTGGACGACTGCAGACCGACCAGGATAAAGAACGTCTAATGGATGGATTACAGAATGCAAGCGGCAGCGTAGACCGCCAGGTTGCAAATCAGTTACTTTCAAGTTTGGGAAAACGTATTTTCCTTTTGCACAGTATTCATGAAAAAGGACTAACCTTATTTAACACACGCTGGGCTATGAACTATCTGGCCGGTCCACTTACACGTAACCAGATACCTGCATTAAACAAATTAGTAGGCGTCGTAAATGGAAAAACAACCATTCCACCTGTCAAGCAGGTTTCTCAGGAGCAAACACAAGCTTATACCACCCAGGGTGCAGTCCCAACAGTAGCTTCAGTGTCTCAAGTGTCAGCCTCCAAAAAACCGATTGTGCCTTCCGGTATAGATGAGTTTTACTTACCGAATAACCTGACACTTGAAAATGCTGCCAGAAATCAACAAATTCAATTAGGACCGGATGCCAAAGTAGAACGTATTGAATACCATCCCACTTTAATCAGCCAGGCAGAAGTACGTTATCTCGATCGCAGATATGGGTTACAAATGGCGATCAAAAAAGCTGCCATTGTGGAGGATACTGACGGGCGAATGATTCGTTGGGATGACTTTATCAGTCAACCGGTTGAGGATAAAGATCTTGGGCGGACTGAACTTCCACAGTCTGTATATCGGGATTTACCGATGTGGTTAAGTGATGCCCGTAATCTCAAAAGCTTACAAACAGACTTTATGGATTGGATTTACAGATCAGCCAGCATTAAAGTGAAAGCCAACCAAACGCTCAAAATTTATGCCGGACCGGAAACTTCTGAAGCTGATTTTCTAAAAATGTGTGATGATGCAGCAAATGATCTTCTGGATACAGAACTCGATAAAATCAAAGACGTGTATGAAAAGAAAATGGACGTCCTGGAAGATAAGCTGGAAAAAGAAATGCGGGATGTGGAAACCGCAGAAAACAAATTGGAAAAACGCCGGCTGGAAGAAGTAGGGACACATGGTGAATTACTGCTTTCATTCCTGTCCAAGCGCAAGAAATCCATATCTTCCTCATTGAGCAAACGCAGAATGACATCTGAAGCGAAATCCTCGTTAGCAGAAGAAAAAATAGAAGTAGAGATCGCTCAAAAAAACCTCGATAAAATGGAAGAAGAAATGACAGAGAAAATTTCTGAAGTTGAAGCGCTGTATAAAGAAAAGGTGCATGATGTCTCCGAAATTCCTGTCACACCCATGAAAAAAGATATTTTCCTGGAAACGTTTGGGATTGGTTGGCTGCCGTTTTATCGTGTCAAGACGGGTGATCGAACCTACGAAATTCCGGCATATAAATCCTGATAAAAAAGAAACTTTTAATAACTGCACCTCTTGATGTTGGTAAAAATCCAACTTTTGGGGTGCAGTTCAGTTCCTGCCAAATACCGAATATGAGAGGAGTTCCGTGGATAATTCCATCCTTGTAGTGGGCAGCATCAATACAGATCTGATTTTAAAGGTAAAGCATCTGCCTGTGCCAGGCGAAACAATCCTTGGAGGTGATATCCAAACAGCGGGTGGTGGAAAAGGCGCGAATCAAGCCATAGCGGCAGCACGTTTGGGTGGGAAAGTAACCCTGATTGGTCGGATTGGTGAGGATGCATATGGCGATTTTCACTTGCATGCCTTTCAACAGGAAAAAATCAATACAAATGCAATTGACCGATGCAATGATGTCCCCACCGGGACCGCCGTAATTCTTGTGGATAATCACGGCCAAAATTGCATCGTAGTAAGTTCAGGTGCTAACGCCAGGTTGAGTAGTGTAGATGTGGAAAACGCCTCTCAGCAATTTATTCCCGGTGGAACCCTGGTTTTACAACTGGAAATTCCAATTGACACCGTAAGTTTCACAGCTGCAAAGGCAAAAGATGCAGGCATGCGGGTAATTCTCAATCCTGCGCCAGCGCAACAACTTTCACATTCTTTGCTTCAAAATACGGATGTGCTCATATTGAACGAGACAGAAATGGAAATCATCTGCGGACAGCCAATTGATGAAGAGGATTCACTGAACAAGACTATCGATACGATATTAAAGAGAGGGGTTCAGGCTGTAATTCTTACCCTGGGTTCGAAGGGAGCGCGATATTATTCAAAGCATGAACAATTCTTTCAACAAGCCTTTCATGTGGATGCAGTTGATACCACTGCTGCCGGAGATGCTTTCGTAGGTGCATTTACTGTTGCACTTTCTGAAGGTAAAACACCCGCTGATGCAATGCAATTCGCTTCAGCTGCAGGTGCTTTGGCTGCCACTAAAATGGGTGCTCAGCCTTCTTTGCCCAACAGAACAGAAGTTTTAAGGTTTCTGGAAGAAA
>CAZPIM010000062.1:0-3715 GCA_964586385.1 uncultured Anaerolineaceae bacterium | reverse complement strand
ATTAATCCATTTCCTGTCTGCCGGCTAAAGCCCGTAACAAGGTGTTTTGATCCGCATATTCCAAATCTCCACCCATCGGCAGACCACGGGCCAGACGTGTCAGATGTACATCCGAATTTTGCATCTGTTGTTTGAGGTATAAAGCTGTCGCATCACCTTCCATGGAAGGATTTGTGGCAATGATGATTTCTTTGATTACGCCTGTCTTTACACGTTCAAGTAATTGCTTAATCTTTAAATCTTCAGGACCTATTCCCTCAATTGGTGATAATGCGCCATGCAAAACATGATAATGCCCTGAAAATCCCGCGGTCCGCTCCAATGCCAAGACGTCCATAGGTTCTTCCACAACACATACCTGACTCTCATCCCGTTTCGGGCTGGAGCAAATTTCGCAAAGCAAATTTCCGGCACTGGTAATATTAAAACAGCGGCTGCAAAACGCAGTTGACTCATGGATTGCAAAAAGCGCTTCTGCTAATTTTTTACTGACTTCTGCAGGTGCTCGTAATAGAAAAAAAGTCAGTCGCGAGGCAGACTTTGGGCCTATGCCTGGCAGACGTTCAAATGCAGAAATCAGGTTTTGGACTGGTTCAGGTAAAATGGGCATCTGATTTTAATCTTATCTACAATCCCATACCGGAAAGACCACCGGAGAGCGGTCCAAGACGCGTATTCGCAAGTTCACGACTCTGATCCAATGCCATATTAACCGCACTGAGAACGAGATCCTGTAACATTTCTGCATCCGCATCTTTCAACAATTCGGGATCGATGATAACTTCCCGACAACGTTGGTCGCCAGTCATGGTCACTTTAACCGCTCCGCCACCAACGCTGGCTGTGACTGTCTCTTCTGCCAAAGCTGCCTGGGCAACTTCCATTTGTTCCTGTAATTTTTGAAGCTGGCGAAGCATTGCATTCTGGCCACCACCGCCACCACCACTAGAACCACCAAATTTACCAAATCCTTTTGCCATGTTGATTACTCCTTATCTACAAGTTTTCCACCCAAATCCAGGGCAGTACTGACCAATCCTCCTGAATCAAAATCCAAGTTTTGATTGTCCATTTGATCTTTTGAGTTGACTACGACAGCGCGGACTTTTACCTCTGTTTGTAAAATATGACTGAATGCCCGGGTAACGATGTCTTGATGTTCACCTTTTTCGAACTGGTCTTTTAATACCGGGCTTTGAAAACCAATTACAATGACCCCTTTTTTAATATTATAACTACGCGCAGAAGCTAACAAAGCTTCCGTATTCTTGCGATGCTTTCGTATGAGCGAGCGAACTTCCGGAACCGCTTCCCTTACCGCAAGGGTTGTTAAATTTGTTTCCGCTTCATTCTTTTCTTCATCAGTTTTAGTTGAGGCACTTTTCTCTTCTGATAGGTTTGGTTTTACCGGCGATTGAACCGATTGGCTTGTTTTTGGGGAAAACACCGCTTCAATCACTTCCTGCTCGACCACATTATCTTCAACCGGTTTTGGTTTTTGTTTGCTTGATTTCGGTAGAGGAATGGTTTCGGTTAATTCTTTTTCTGCTTTGCTTTCCTTTGGATCCATCAATGACTGAGCAAATGCCAGTTCCAGAGATAAACCTGGCTGAAACGCAAGACGACTTTCATTTGCAGCGGTATTAAATAATTTAATTGTTTCCATCAACGCAGACAACTCAAACTGATTCGCATGAGCCGACATAATGACCCGAACTTCCTGGGTCGCATCAATTAAATCACCATTTCCCATTTTGATTAACAACAATCCGCGTAAATATTCAACGATCTGTCGTGCAAATTGCCTTGGATCGCTGCCGGAATCTAATGCCTGATGGAGACAATTCATTCCTGCCGAAGCATTTCTTGACAAAATGGCAGCAACAAGCTCGATCACAGATTGATTGGTTGCAGTTCCCAAAACTTCCTGGGCGCGATTCAGTGTGATCGCTTCACCCGTTGAAGCCAATTGGTCCAATAGCGAAATCGCATCCCGCATCGCACCAGTCGATTGCCGGGCAATTAATAGTAACGTTTCTTCGTCGATCTTTATTTTTTCATTCTTAACAATGCCTTTTAATAAGGAAACAATCGTATTGACCGGGATGCGGCGAAATTCGTGTCTTTGACAGCGGGAAAGCACAGTTGCAGGAATTTTATGCACTTCTGTAGTCGCCAGAATAAAAATTGCGTGGGCGGGAGGTTCTTCCAAAGTTTTTAATAAAGCATTAAATGCAGCTGTGGATAGCATGTGCACTTCATCAATGATATAGACTTTAAAGCGTCCCTGTGTGGGTGAGAAATTAATTTTTTCCCGCAGGTCACGTACATCATCAACACTTGTATTGGAAGCCGCATCGATCTCAATTAAATCCATAAAACGGTTATTGTTGACTGACATGCAAAAATCACATTCATTACATGGGCGGTTGTTTAAGTCGGAATTTAGACAATTGGCTGCTTTCGCTAATAATCTAGCCGTTGTCGTTTTACCTGTCCCCCTGGGACCGGAGAAGAGATATGCATGCCCGATACGATCGGATTTAATCGCATTTCGAATTGTTTGGACAATATGATCCTGACCAACGACCTCATCCCAAAGTTTGGGTCGCCATTTTCTGTAAAGCGCTTCTGACATGCTTCATCCTATCATTAACCGGATATTGTTTTCTTGAGTTTTAGAA
Source organism: uncultured Anaerolineaceae bacterium (assembly GCA_964586385.1). Classification (GTDB taxonomy): domain Bacteria; phylum Chloroflexota; class Anaerolineae; order Anaerolineales; family Anaerolineaceae; genus UBA6170. Next base: position 1,031 of record CAZPIM010000062.1, on the reverse strand, counting down.
ATTCTGCCCTGCTGTCAAAATTTCGCATTTGAAATTGAATGGCAGGTACCATTAAATTGTAATCGAAAATGATACGGTTGATCGCTTCAACTTGCTTAAAAAATGCTGCTCTGGCTATCGCAGGTTGATATTTTAAGTTTTGTTGACAATCCTGGATTGCTTTTTTATATAATCCATCAATTTCTTCCCGTTTGTCCATCCAGGGAAGCTTGTATCCATTTTGTTTTAAAATATCAAAAGCCATTTTCCAATCTTCAGGCGCAAACGGATTTTCCTTCCAATCAATAGGCTTCCCCATACCGGGCAAATTATTAAACAAACCCTCTTCCATAGCCTGCTTGATTTTTTCTTCCGCGATTCTCTCCAGCCTAAGACTCATAAAATTCCTAAGGAATGATAAAACTGGCCCGTTCCTGATTTTGATAATCAACCAGATGCACAGTCTCACCAGATTTCCAGACTGCTTCTGAAGCATTCCAAAACAATTTATTTACCGTGTTCACACCACTGTGAGAATAGATCTCCAGTTGTCCCTGAATCAATTCCATTTCCGGAAAAATGAATTCGTTACCATCATCATCCATTAATTTCCAGCTCGTTAGCGTAAGAACCCCTTCCCCTACGCGTTCAAGTACCAAATATTCGTTGTCGAAATTACCAGCCCCAAATAGATTTACAATCTTTATTAACTGGATATCATTGGCAGGTAAAGTTACAGTCGGCTGTGGCTGTTCATTAGTGATTGGATCTAAATTTGCAGGGAGGTTGATTTGTTGTGTCGGATGTGCTCTGTTCCAGAAAAATAAAACCAATAAGGTCGTCAAAGCGGAAATGATGATATTCAGAAATAAAAATGGTAACCATTTATTACGGGGTTTCATTCAGCGCGCACCTCAAAATGGATTTCGGTTATCGTTTCGTTCTACTCAATTTGAATGATAGCATAATATCGAAGTAAAATAAAATCAAAAAAGAGTACGTGAAATCATGATTTTAATCGATGGACATAATTTAATTCCAAAAATTCGCGG
>CAZPIM010000061.1:4968-16035 GCA_964586385.1 uncultured Anaerolineaceae bacterium | reverse complement strand
CGAATTTGGTTTTTCATTTCCAAAAAGCTCCATTAGAATAAGCAAAAATCCAAACGATGGAAAACAAAAAAATCCATGGATGCACCGTTGTGGAAATATTAAAAGTACCTGGTGAAACCGCAGCCAAAAAAAATCCGAATGTTAGAAGATGCCCTAACCATTTCCTGATATTAATTTTTTTCATGAGAATTACTCCTAAACCAGTTTCAAAAAGTGAAGCAGCATATCAATGAGTTTGATGCCTAAGAATGGTGAAATCAAACCACCAACACCATAAATAAGAAGGTTTTCGCGTAGCAATAAACTTGCAGGTTTTGGTCGATAAGGAACACCATGGATTGCAAGGGGAATGAGCGCAATGATGATTAAGGCATTAAAAATTACTGCCGATAATATTGAACTCTCAGGAGTAGTTAGTTGCATAAAATTTAATGAACCTAAAATGGGGTATGTAGAAGCAAAAGCAGCCGGGATAATGACAAAGTATTTACTTATGTCATTGGCGATGCTAAAGGTCGTTAGTGAGCCTCGGGTCATCAACAATTGTTTGCCAATTTCAACAATTTCAATTAGTTTGGTCGGGTTGCTGTCCAGATCCACCATATTTGCTGCTTCTCTGGCTGGTTGCGTTCCGGTATTCATAGCAACTGCAACATCTGCCTGGGCTAAAGCAGGAGCATCATTGGTCCCGTCTCCAGTCATGGCAACTAAACGTCCACCTGCCTGGTAATCCCGGATTAATTTTAACTTGGCTTCTGGTGTTGCTTGTGCTAAAAAGTCATCAACGCCAGCTTCGGCTGCTATAGCAGCTGCAGTGAGCGGATTATCACCTGTGATCATCACTGTTTTGATACCCATTTTTCGCAGTTGGGCGAAGCGCTCTTTAATTCCACCTTTAACGATATCTTTAAGATGGATAACGCCTAGTGCATCGCCGTTCTGGGCAACGACTAACGGCGTTCCTCCACTATTAGCAATTTTTTCAACAGTAGGGACGAGATCTTGCGGTACACGCTTGTCATACGATTGAATTAATGCCATCATTGTATCCGGTGCCCCTTTGCGAATCTTGATCCCATCAAAATCCACACCAGAGATACGTGTTTGCGCTGTGAATGGTATGAAGTGCATACCACTTGGTGCTTTCTCACTGGAAGCCATTGTTTGACCGCGCAACCCGAATAATTCTTTTGCTAAAACAACAATGGAACGACCTTCGGGAGTTTCATCCACCAGGGAAGCCAATTGGGCGGCTTCTGCCAGGTCGCGCTGATTTGTGCCTCCGACAGGTATAAAAGCAACTGCCTGGCGGTTACCAAGTGTGATCGTCCCTGTTTTATCAAGCAATAGAACATCCACATCACCTGCCGCTTCAACCGCTCTGCCGGATATGGCAATCACATTACGTTGGATAAGCCTGTCCATCCCCGCGATTCCAATCGCCGAAAGTAAACCGCCGATCGTTGTCGGGATGAGACAGATTAACAGTGCAATGAGAATGGTGATGGTGATTGGTACTCCTTGCCCGGCAACCTCAACACTAAATTCTGAAAATGGAAGTAATGTCATACACACAACCAGAAATACGATCGTGAAACTGGAGAGTAAGATGCTAAGTGCTATTTCATTGGGGGTTTTTTGCCGTTTTGCACCTTCAACTAATGAAATCATATGGTCAAGAAATCCATGCCCTGGGTCTGTACTGACACGAACGATCAACCAATCCGAAAGTAATCGGGTTCCACCGGTAACAGCCGATCGATCACCTCCAGCTTCCCGAACAACCGGGGCTGATTCACCTGTTACAGCACTTTCATCAACGGATGCAATGCCATATTCGATTTCACCATCCGCAGGGAGGATGTCTCCTGATTCAACGAGGTAGAGGTCTTTTTTATTTAGATTGCTGGAAGAAACAATTTCAATTTCTTTTTTAGCCTCTTCGAAAGTAGTTGGAGAGTTACGTAATCGTTTGGCAGAAGTATCCTGCCGCGCTTTACGAAGGGAGTCTGCCTGGGCTTTTCCACGGCCTTCAGCCAATGCTTCGGAAAAATTCGCAAAAATTACGGTGAACCACAACCATAGTGTGATGGCACCGATAAATTTTGCAGGCTCTTCTCCATTTCCATTCAATGCTTGAATCCATAAAATTGTGGTCAAAAAACAACCCACCTCGGTCACAAACATGACTGGGTTGCGTAATTGGTGCTTGGGATTTAGCTTTTTTAAAGCATCAATTGCAGCACGGGTATATAGCTGGCCACGAATAGCGGATTGTGAGGACTTAAAGTCAGACATCAGAATAACCTACCTGTTCCCATCAGTAGTTGCTCAACAATTGGACCTAATGCCAAAGCTGGAACAAAACTAAGTGCCCCGACGATAATGATGATGGTAATTAACCAGGTGATAAAAAGTAATGTATGTGTTGGTAGTGTTCCGGCACCGACCGGTACCTTGTTTTTTCTGGCTAACGAACCTGCTAAAGCTAAAATTGGTACAATTAATGCATATCTTGCAATCAACATTGCCAATCCCAATGAAATGTTATAAAACGGGGTATTACCTGCGAGCCCACCAAATGCAGAGCCATTATTATTTCCAGCAGAGGCAAATGCGTATAACACTTCACTAAATCCATGTGGACCAGAATTGTAAATGGATGCCTTTCCTTCGGAGTTGGTTAATGCAATTGCAACTCCAAATAAAATTGTTACGACCGGGATTAAAACAACCAGTGTCGCCATTTTCATTTCAAAAGTTTCAATTTTTTTACCAAGGTACTCAGGTGTGCGACCAACCATCAACCCTGCCACAAAAACAGCAATGACTGCAAAAGCAAGTAAACCATATAAACCGGAGCCAACGCCTCCGAAAACGACCTCGCCTAACATTATCATCCACATTGGTACGAACCCGCCCAGAGGAGTAAATGAATCATGCATGGAATTCACTGACCCATTGGAAGCTGCTGTTGTTGCTGTCGCCCAAATAGCAGAATTTACAACGCCAAACCGCACCTCTTTACCTTCCATGTTCCCTGCAGTCTGATCAACACCTAAAGAAGCGAAAGTTGGGTTAATTTTTGATTCAGCCCCAATTGCAATACCAGTCATTGTAATTAATACCAGGGACATGACAATCAGAAGTGACCATCCTTGGCGTGTGTCACCGACCATTTTTCCATACGTGTACGTTAATGCAGCCGGGATAAGCAAAATGGATAGCATTTCCAAAAAATTGCTGATCGGAGTAGGGTTTTCAAATGGATGCGCTGAATTGACGTTAAAAAACCCACCGCCATTTGTTCCCAATTGTTTAATCGCAATCTGTGAGGCAGCAGGTCCAAGCGGTAATGTTTGTGTGATTACACCTTCAGATTGATCCAGAGTTTGAACGACCGCATAAGGTTGAAACGTCTGCACAACTCCCTGCCACACGAGTGTGATTGACAACAAAAATGCCAATGGTAGCAAAATATAAAGTATTGACCGCGTCAAATCGACCCAGAAATTCCCTAGATTTTCAGAGGATTTATTTGAGATTCCACGAATTAAAACGATCAATACAGACATTCCGGTCGCAGCGGATAGAAAGTTTTGTACACCTAAAGCCAACATTTGTGAAAGATAACTGAGGGTGGTTTCTCCTCCGTAATTTTGCCAGTTTGTATTTGAAACAAAACTCACCGCGGTGTTGAATGCAAGATCTGGTGTCAGGTTTTCGAATCCTTGTGGATTCAATGGCAAAAAATGCTGTACACGAAGAAGGATGTAAACAAATAGGAAACCAACAAGGTTAAATAATAAAACTGTGCTGGCATAACGTTTCCAATTCATTTCTTCTTCGGGTTTTACACCTGAGAATCGATAAAAAAAACGTTCGACGGGGCGAATAACAGGATCTAAGAAAGTTCTTTCGCCTTGATAAACGTGTGCCATGTAAGCACCTAATGGCTTTACCAATAAGAGTAATACGCCAAAAAACAAGGGGAATTGAATCCAGTTTGTAATATTCATCCGAACCACTCAGGTTTAATCAGGGAAATAAAAAGGTAAATCAAAAGTAGGATTGCGAGTATCCCGGCAATTATTGTGAGAAAAACCATATCAGTCCTCCAATAAAGAAGAACATAAACTGATTAATCCAAACATTAATAGAGAAAAACCAAAAATAAGAACGATCATCAATAAGTCAGTCATAGGCATCCTTTAATATCATCAGAAATCATACCCCGCAGGTGATAAATTTAAAGGCAAGAAAAGGATGGAATTAGTCAAGAAACCGTCAAGAATTTTGACGGAAATATTATTTTCACAACCAATTAAATTAGCCAACATTAAATTGGATTATCAGGAACCGAAATACAACTATAAATAAGATTTTTGGAGATCAATCTGAAAATTATTAATCACTAAGGTATTAACTTCAAACAAACTCCGAATCTGAAGTGTTGTTTTATAACGCAAAAAATGTAACTCATAGAATCGGATTCAAATTTCATGACAGGATTTATTTCGGATAAGTAACAATCTATTACAAAATATTTGTTTGGTCTTTTCCATTGAGAAGCGTTTGTTGAAATTTGATTTGAGCAAATGATCATAAACTATTCTTATTTCTTTAGTTTCACTTCTTCCTGCAAATGAGAATCTTGGTACAAAGATCCTGTGTTCGAGTGGGGATTTAATCGGTTTGATACTCTGAAATGAGATTCATCTCGACAAATCATTACAAAAACCAGGCATTATTAATGAAATAATACTTGCACATAGTGTAAAAATGTTGTATTATCTTACAAATGTAAGTAATATTGCAAAATATTCTGATTTGTAACCCCATCCCCAATTGATTATTACCAAGTTTAATACAAGGATTGATCATGGATAAGCCCAATGAATCAACGACCGATGATTTTAGCCAGGTAATTAGTGAATGTTATAACAATCTCACCAAAAGTGAAAAAAGCATTGCCAATTATTTGAGAAAAAATCAGGAAGAATCCGCTTTTCTTTCTGCAGCAGAACTGGCGCAACAATTGGATTTGAGCGAAGCTACATTGGTCCGCTTTGCGCGTACGCTAGGATATTCCAGTTACCCAGCCATGCGCACAGTCCTGCAAGAATCCTTTCGACGCAGAGTAACACATTCAGTCCGGCTGCGTGGGAAATTGGATGAATTACGTGATTCTGGGGATATATTTGAGCGCCTTGTAATTTCAGAGATGGATTATTTAACCCAGGCTTTGGAAACAGTCGATCGGGTGGCACTCAATCAGGCAGTCGAATTATTAAAAACCAGAAAACGGGTTTTTGTTTTGGGTCTTGGACCCTCAATTTCTTTAGTGGATCTGATCCAAATTCGCCTCGGCCGTTTTGGACACCAGGTCATCCCACTAACGAACTCGGGACGGGAAATCGTAGAGCCTCTCCTATTAATGACTAAAGATGATCTTGTTTTTACGATCTGTTTCTTTGATGTTACCCCGGCCTTACAACTTGTTTTGGATTACGCCAATCAGGTTGAATGTCCGGTAATTATGCTGACCGATACCTTAGGTTCCATCATCGGTGATAAAGCCGATGTAGTCCTTGCCGCAAAACGGGGACCTGTTTCAAAATTCCATTCCTTGGTGATTCCGATGACGATCATTAATACCCTGCTTCTGGCGCTTGCCAGTGAAGACCAGGAAGATGTCATTAACCATCTGGATAAATTGGATTTCTTTCGACAACATCTAAAAAAAATTAGTGAAACCCATTAGTTCGAAAATGAATAATTAAGGAGTTTGTTAATGACTGTTTTCTCCGATTCATCAAACCCAAATTCTCAACGATATACAGCCCTCGGTAGGAAATTCATTCGTTGGGTGACAACCCCTCATGTCGTGTTGTCTTTGATCATGCTGATTGTTATGTTTTATATGGTTATTATTCCTCTCTATCGCATGCTCATGACAACCATTACCGTTCAAGAGAGCGACTTGAGAGCCATTAAAGATGCCACAATCGGCGATTTCACCTGGTATCACTGGGTAAGAATGTTGACCAGCAAGATTGCAAAGATCATGACTTATGAGCCGTTGTTGCATTCACTCACCATATCACTTGGTGCAACAATGTTATCTTTGACCATCGGTGGTTTAATGGCCTGGATGGTCGTTCGCACGGATGTTCCCGGTAAAGGCATTATCAACCTTCTGGCAACTGTCCCTTATATTATGCCTTCCTGGACCATTGCAATGGCCTGGACGGTATTATTTAAAAACCAAAAATCAGGAGGTACGCCGGGCTTTCTCGAATTCATCACCGGGAATCCAACCCCGGATTGGCTGGCGTATGGTCCGTTCCCGATTATTGTCAGTAGTGCTTTGCATTACTATACATTTTTCTTTTTGTTTGTTTCAGCAGCACTGCTTTCCATAGATTCTTCATTAGAGGAAGCTGGTGAATTGGCAGGAGCAGGGCGTTGGCGCATCATGCGCAAAATCACATTCCCATTGGTCATTCCTGCAATTGCTTCCGGTTTTATCATGACATTTTCCAAAACAATGGGCACCTTCGGTGGTCCGAATGTTTTGGGTGTTCCGGTGCAGTACTATACATTATCCACAATGTTGCGTTCCAACACAGGCATCGGTAATTACGGAGATGGTTTCGTACTTGCCATCATGCTGATTTTATTTGCCATGGTCACCGTGTTGCTCAATCAGAAACTGGTGGGCACGCGCAAGAGTTATGAAACCATTGGTGGTCGCGGATTTATGTCTCAAAAAGTGAAACTCCGCAATTGGAAGGTTCTTTTAACCGCAATTGTTGTTGTTTTCGAATTCATTATTGCGGTTTTACCTTTGACACTTTTGATTTACAGTACCTTAATGTTGCGAACCGGTGATTATAGTTTGAGCAATTTCACGCTGGCACACTGGATTGGGCAAAGTGATATCAAGATTAACAGTGGTGAGCCGGGTGTTTTATTAAATCCCAGAATCTGGCGTGGTGCTTGGAACTCAATCCGCTTATCATTATTTACGGCATTATTTACGGCATTATTTGGCATCATTTTGGGTTACGCCATTGTAAAAGGTCGCGGTACACGACTTTCAAAATTGGTTGAGCAAATGTCGTTTATTCCTTATGTAATTCCTGGTATCGCATTTGGAGCAGTTTATATTTCAATGTTTACTAAATCGGTAGGACCTATACCACCGTTATACGGTACGTTTGCGTTGTTAGTGGTTGTTTCGGTGGCGAAACATATTCCATATTCTGCACGTAGCGGTGTTTCTGCTATGTTGCAGGTGGGCAAAGAATTGGAAGAAGCAGCTGCGATAGCCGGTGCTTCACCCTGGCAGCGATTTGTTCGAATCATTTTCCCGCTTACCAGCACCGGATTTGTTTCAGGATTTTTACTCACATTTATTACAACCATGCGTGAGTTATCTTTAATTATTTTATTGGTGACGCCTTCAACTGCGGTTTTGGCGAGTATGACCATGCGTTATATCGAAAATGGCAATGAGCAACAAGCGGATGCAGTCATTATTCTCTTGATTACGCTCGTTCTTATTGGGAATTTCATTATCAGCCGTTTCCGCGGCGGTAGCTTGAAAAAAGGTCTGGGAATGTAAAGAAAGGATTACAAGGATACAGAAACATGGATACACCTATCATCATCAAAAACCTTACAAAGAAATTCGGAAACGTTATTGCTGTAAATGATGTAAGTCTGACGATTGAGCCTGGAACATTTTTGACACTTTTAGGCCCATCCGGATGCGGTAAAACTACTTTATTGCGTTGTATCTCCGGTCTGGAAGACCCCAATGAAGGTGAAATTTATATCGGTGAAAAACTGATCTTTTCCAAGAAAAAAGGCATTTCACTCCCTCCTGGGCAACGTGATTTAGGGTTGGTTTTCCAGAACTACGCTTTATGGCCGCATATGAATGTTTATAAAAATATGACCTTTGCCCTGGAAATTCAGAAAATGTCTAAAGATGAAATGGACAAACGTGTAAAACAATCGCTTGCGGAAGTTAAGATGAGCGGTTATGAAGATCGATACCCTCGGGAAATGAGTGGTGGTCAGCAACAGCGTATCGCATTGGCGCGTATGCTTGCTTACAGTCCTAAAGTGTTCCTGATGGATGAACCCCTCTCCAATCTGGATGCACGTCTGAGAATGGATATGCGTACAGAAATTAAACGTCTGCATCATGTTTCAGATGCAACAACTGTCTATGTTACCCATGACCAGGTTGAAGCGATGACTATGTCGACCAATATCGCTGTCATGAAGGAAGGCGTTATTCAGCAAATGGATACACCGGATAATGTCTATCATTACCCTGCCAACCTGTTTATTGCAGATTTTATCGGAAATCCGAAAGTGAATCTGATGTCAGGTTGGATTGCAGGTAAAAATCTTGTAGATATTGGAAAGTTCAACGTACCGGTAAAAACTTACAATCATTCCGGGGATGTGGTCCTTGGAATCCGGCCAGAGGATATATCGGTAAGTCCAAATCAAATTGATGGTGCTGTCGAATTTCAAGCCTATTCTGTTATGCCTTCCGGCGCTGAAACAACCATCATTGCCCGAAAAGGTGACACGGAATTGACAATTAAGGAAATGGGTGTCAGCAAGCTCCAAATGGATCAAACCATTTGGTTATCCTTTGATGATAATGCCATTAACCTTTACGACAAAACCACGGGGAATTTAATTACCCATTAATTAAAAAAATTCGCAATGGAAAAAATTAAGGAGGCGACAGGAGAAGAAAAAACATCGTTTAAGCAGACTCTCATTCGTGTATTCGTTACTGTCTTTCACAAGGAGGAAGGCAAATGAAAAAAATATTAAGAATTGCAACATTGATCATTGTATTTAGCATGTTAGCAGCTTGTGCTACAACACCGGAAGCGCCCGCACCGACAGATGCACCTGCAGTCGCTGTTGATCCAACAAAAGTTCCACCAACCGAAGTTCCTGCAACCGCAGTACCCGCAACAGTTGTTCCCCTCTCCCCACAGGAAGAGTGGTTAAAAACCAACCAGTTGGGTTCTTACAACACCGGTGTGAACGATTGGGCAGCCATAGAAGCCGCAGCTAATGCCGAAGGCGAGCTTCTCGTCTATGCAAACTCATCCAAAGTGGAAAAAGCCGCCGAACTGTTCATGGAGAAATATCCCGGAATTAAAGTTCAGGCTTTCGATCTGGGTGGCGATGATGTTCTCCTGAAAACTGTTGAAGAACAAAAAGCTGGCGCTTTTACAGGCGATGTCTGGTTTAGTAGTGGTGGTGCTGAATTAATTGGTAGTGTCATGCCCAAGAATTATGTCTGGCGTTTCATTCCGGAAAGCACCGCAGCAGTCACCGATGAAAAATATATGGATCCGCTATTGATGAGCCGCTTCGGTACCAGTGTGTTCGCATACAATTCTGAGTTAAATGACACCTGCCCCATTACCAATCTCTGGGAACTCACCAATCCGGAATGGAAAGGCAAATTCTTCATTGAAGATCCTATGAATGATGCCTCTACGCTCAGCAAATTGATCACCATTGCACAGCATGCAGATGATATGAAAGCTGCTTATGTTGCATTATACGGATCAGACCCGGTATTGGATGACGATACCCCGGATGCCGGTTGGTTATGGCTCAAACGATTTGCCCAAAACGGCCCCATCCCGGAACCGGGTGGCGACGAAGTTGATTCTGCCTTTGCGACCCCTGGTATGACCGATAGCTATATGGCTTTGACTTCATACTCCAATATGGCTGACGTTTTGGAAGGTAACCTGGCTTTTGAACCATGCTGGGGTTTAGTTCCAACAGTTGGTATTCAGAGCCAGAGTTATGTCGGTATCATCAATCAGGCACCCCACCCAAATGCCGCCAAGTTATGGGTACAATTCGTAACTGGTCCGGAAGGGCGAGATCCCTGGGCGAAGTTTGGTACTTACTTCCCGGATTCAACCTATGTAGTCCCCGAAGGTCAGAAAACTTTGGACGAAATCTTCTCAATGACCTGGTTCATTGCTGAACAATATGCTTATGATCACATGATTGAAGCACGTGACTTCTATCTGTTGAACTTAGGACAATAAAAATACCGGGTTAGATAAAAATTTTTTACAGGGCACAGACGTAAAAATCTGTGCCCTGCAATATAAAAAAAGTAAATAAATGTGTTGGTTGATAAATCAAGCACGTATGGTAAGTTATTAATTTTTTCCGGAGTAGCAGTGTGACAATTAAAGCAGTTTTCTTTGATATGGGTGGAACGATTGAGACATTTGGATTTACAAAATCTTTGCGTTTGCGGGCAACTCCGCAGATACAGAAATTAATTGAAGGTAGTGGTATCCATCTCAACCTGTCCACTGAAGCGCTTTATGAAATTGTCACTGCAGGATTAAATGAATATCATCAGGTTTGTACAAAAACATTGATTGAATTACCTTCTTTTCAGGTCTGGAAAAATTATATTTTTAAGGATTTTCAAATCGACCCGCTTAAACTGGAACAAATTGCAGAAGATCTGATGTTTTTTATTGAAACACAATACTATGAACGAAAAATGCGTCCCGAAGTACCACATGTTCTGGAAGAAATTCGTCAAAGGGGACTAAAAATTGGTTTAATCAGCAATGTCAACAGCAAAGGGCAGGTTCCTACAAATCTCCTCCAGTATGGAATTAAAGATTATTTTGAGACGATTATATTGTCCAGTGAATACGGTTTTCGAAAACCAGACCCGGCGATTTTCCATTATGCTGCGCGCCAGATTAATGTTCCTGTGAGTGAATGTTGTTACATCGGGGATCGTATTGAACGGGATATCAAAGGTGCAACCCGGGCCGGTTTTGGATGCTCCATCCAAATTCGTCATGATTTTGACCATGGGGAAGATGATACTGGCGCAACGCCAGATGCCATTATTGATCATATGGATGAAATGTTGAATTACCTGGATGCAGAAAAAATTGAATTGTCCTCTCAAAATACTTCATCGATAAAAGCCATTCTGTTCGATGCAGGTGATGTTCTTTATTT